>WFRP01000102.1 GCA_015486505.1 Pseudomonadota bacterium
TAATGACAAGATCTGTTTTACCCCTGCTGACGGCCACCGATAAAAAATTGGTTCAGCACATTGTCGAACGGCTCTATAACCGACACACCCCGGCCGGTCGCGATGGCCGGGCCCAGACCCGGGAAGATCTTTTTCATTACGGCATTATCGGACTTTTGGAAGCACGCAAGAATTACAGCTCTGATTGCGGGGCCAAATGGGAAACCTTCGCCGCTTATCGGGTTGAAGGGGCGATAATCGACAATCTGCGTAAAGCCCCGCTGATCCGGCTGCCGCAGGAGGCCCAGACCCGGGTTCGCGAACTCAACCAGGCAAGGGCTGAGCTTGAGCAGCGGCAAAATTCCGTTTCAACTGACGATCTGGCGGAAAAACTGGGCTGGTCGCTTGCTGAAGTTGAGAAAATCCGGGCGCTGAAACCGACGCTGCTGACCGCGGTTGATGATAATTCAGCAACGGATGAGTCCCACCCGGTTGATGAGGCGGTTCTGGTTGAGGAAGATCCCGAAAGTGACCCGCAGACCAATCTGCTGCGCCGGGAAATTTCGGCTCTGCTTGAACATTGCCTGCAAAGCCTGCCCGAAGTTCGGGATCGGATTATCGTTAAAGCCCGGCAGCTTGAAGATATTACCTTAAAAGAACTGGCGGCATCATTTGACTGCTCAATCGAATCGATCCGCAATCGGGAAAAAATTGCTCTGATTCAACTAAAGGAGTGTTTACAACGCAACGATATTAACGATATTACTGAACTTTGATAAACTCGTAAAAACTCCGGAGAAAAATTTTCAACCACTACATATAGTGATTGTAGGTATTAAAAAACACAACATATTGTGTCTGAAATTCTTGAGAAATACTTTTTACGAGTCCGTCAACTTTGACAAACCATGGCAGGTGAAATATTATGATAACGGAAACCAATAACCTGGATCAGGCTTTTTCCGCCTGGCGGGAGATTAGACTTGAAGAGTTAAATGACGCTGACTCCGGCAGCCGAACACCGCATTTTGATGAAAAGATGCTGCTGCGCCTGGCTGATCGGGGCGGCTTGAAGCGGGCCGCGGCCGGTGAACTTGAACATCTCGAAAATTGCCCTTTATGCCTGGCGGAATGGGCGGCCTGGCGGCGGGCTTTCAGTGCGGCTGACGAATGTAATGAATCTGATGAAAACCGTGCGGCCGCTGACTTGAATGATGAATTTCCGGCGCATCAGGCTTTCGGTTATCTGGAGGCGGCGGCCAGTGCCGCGCCCCAGACTCAGGCTTTGACCCTGGAAAGCAGCTGCGGCACCTATCGGCTCGAAATTCTGCCTGACCGCCAGGACAATAATGAAGGCATGATTATTCTGAACCGGCTCACGGAAAACCGGGATGCCGTCGCCAAATTGACCGTGCGCGACCGGGCGGGCCGGATCATTATCTCCGGCCCGCTTGAGAATAACCGCCTGGTGCGGATTCATAAAAACCTTGATGAACTTGATTTAAGTATCTGGACGGTAGGTTAAAAAGCGTGAAAAGCGAACTCTCCTCAACCTGGATTCTTTTTGCCAGTGGTAACTCCGCTAAGATAGAGCTCTCCCTCTACGACCCGCCGGCGGATCGCAATCGCCCGATTACCGCCTATATCGTCAGCGATCTCGGCAGCGATGTTGCCCAATCAGCCAGCCGGGCCGCGGAGACCATCTTCAAAATCGCCCACACCCGTAAACTTAACCCGCCGCCGACAGTTGCCGGTTTCGATCTTCAGGGCATCTCCTGCGGCAGCCAGATTGCCGGTCACAGCAGTGGCCTGGCTTTGGCTCTGGCTCTGGCCAAAAGACTCTGGCCCGAGAATGACCCCGGCCCGATTGCGGCAACCGGCGAGATTTCAAGCTCCGCCAACGGCGGCCGGATAAAAAAAATAACGCAATTTCCCGCTAAAGCTGAGGCCGTGGTTAAACTCCTCGAAAACGGCGGCAGCTTTTTTTATCCGGCCGAAAATGATGCGGAAATGACTCCGGAACTGAGAAACCAGCTTGAAGATAAAAACATTAAACTCTGCCCGGTCGGCTGTGTTAACGAAGCTCTGTTTATCTCTTTTCCCGAAACCTTTACCTTAAATCCGAAAGTTACCCCATCGCCGGAGTCGCAAACCGAATTCGCGGCAACCCCAGCCGTAATCATCCCGGAGAAACCCTGCCGCAACCTTAAATTTATCCTTACAGCAACCGGTCTGCTGGTGCTGATCCTGGCCGGCAGTCTCTATATGGTGCGGAACAACCCCCTAACCAAGACAAAAACAACTCCAGAAGCCCCAAAAAGCCTGGTCCGGAAAAGCCCGGCCCCGAAAAAACCTGAAATTCTTAAAACCCCTGAAATTCTTAAAACCCGGAAAATCCCGCCC
>WFRP01000103.1 GCA_015486505.1 Pseudomonadota bacterium
AGCCCGGGGCGAAAACACCTTTATCCGGGCCGACGGCCGCCGGGTTAATCTCGGCGGCAAAAACGAAATCAAGGCCGAAATCGGCGATTGTCTCTTAATCAAAACCCCAGGGGGCGGCGGTTATGGAGAAGTTGAGGAAAAATCTTGATGGCACTATCCGTCGAAGAGATTGAAACTCTGCTCTGGGCCCGGCATACTCCGGAGATTCAGGCAAAGCTTAAAAAGGGGCGGGTCGGGATTGCCGGGGCCGGGGGTCTGGGCTCCAATGTCGCGGTCGCCCTGGCCCGGATCGGTATCGGCGCTCTTGTTATTGCCGATTTTGATGTGGTTGAACCCGCGAATCTCAACCGGCAGCACTATTTTATCGAGCAGATCGGGATGCCCAAAGTTACGGCTCTTAAAGAGACGATTCGACGGATAAATCCCGGCGTGGAGATTCGGGCAATCCGCGCAAAAATTACCCCGGATAATCTGCAAAAATATTTTTCCGGAATTAAGGTTATGGTCGAAGCCTTTGACGATGCCGATCAGAAAACCATGCTCATCAGCCATTTTTTACAAAAGTTTCCCGAAATACCGCTGGTCGCCGCGTCAGGAATGGCCGGTTTTGCCCCGGCGAACCTGATTAAGACCCGAAAAGTTGCCCGAAATCTCTATCTTAGCGGCGACGGCATCACCGCCGTCAAGCCCGGCCTGAGTCTGATGGCTCCCCGCGTCGGCATCGCCGCCCATCATCAGGCCAATGCGGTACTGCGCCTGCTGCTCGGCGAACAACCTTGAGGAAGAAAATGAATCTGATTATTAATGGCGAAAATAAAAATTTCCCCTCACCGTTAAATATTGAACAGCTGCTGGCGCGGCTTAAGTTAAAGCCGAAATCGGTGGTGGTTGAATTAAATCGCAAGATTCTGACCGCTGACAAATATGTTGACATTCAGCTTGACGACGGCGATACTCTGGAGATAGTCCAGTTCGTCGGTGGCGGTTGATTTTTGGTGACATCTGTGTTATTTTAGACTTATGTTGACATTGTCTATACAATGTCATAATTATTGGTTATGTTGATATTTAAATGGAATGCTGAAAAAAATGAACTTTTGGCTCGTGAGCGTGGAATTACATTTGAGGAAATTGTTCAACGTATTGAGTCGGGAGCGCAGATTGTAGAAACGGATCACCCCAATCAGCAGAAATATCCCAATCAGAAAATTTTGATAATTGAGGTCGACGGTTACGCGTATTTGGTACCTTGTGTTATCGAGCAGGAGACCTGTTTTTTGAAAACAATTATTCCCAGCCGGAAGGCGACCAGGAAATACCTTGGAGGAGAAGATGGCTAAAGCAGGACGAAATATACTTCTTGATGACAATGAAAAAGAGATCTTAAAGGCCTACGAAAATGGCCGATTGACGTCGGAAAAACCTTCATTTGACTACGTGGCGGCGGCCCGGAATACAATGAAAAAAAACCGTAAAATCAACATAAGGATTTCAGAAAATGATCTTTCCGCGTTGCAGAGAAGGGCGGCGCGTGAGGGGATTCCGTATCAAACCTTGATCGGTAGTGTTCTACATAAATTTGCCAGCGGATTCTTAAAGGAAGTCGGCTGATTTCAGGGATATAATTATGGATAAACTGATAATCGCCGGGCGTTCGTTTACTTCACGCCTGTTAGCCGGCACCGGTAAGTTCGCTTCGAATGAAGCGATGGTCGCGGCCCTGGAGAACTCCGGTTGCGAGATTGTGACGGTGGCCCTGCGCCGGGTCGATATTGACAACCCGCAAGATTCCCTGCTGTCACATATTGATAATGAGCGTTATCTGCTGCTGCCGAATACCAGCGGCGCCCGCGATGCCGAAGAGGCGGTGCGTCTCGCCCGTCTCGCCCGGGCCGCCGGTTGTGAGCCCTGGGTTAAACTTGAAGTCACCCCGGACCCCTATTACCTTTTGCCCGATCCGATTGAAACCCTGAAAGCGGCTGAAATTCTGGTTAAAGAGGGTTTTGTCGTTCTGCCCTACATGCCGGCCGATCCGGTTCTGGCAAAACATCTGCAGGAGGCCGGGGTCGCTACGGTGATGCCGTTAGGCTCGCCGATCGGCAGTAATCGGGGCGTGCGCACCCGTGATCATATCGGTATAATTATCGAACAGGCAACCGTGCCGGTGGTGGTTGATGCCGGTCTCGGGGCGCCCTCGCATGCCGCGGAAGCGATGGAGATGGGCGCTGACGCGGTGCTGGTGAATACAGCGCTTGCCGATACCGCCGATCCGGCGGCGATG
>WFRP01000104.1 GCA_015486505.1 Pseudomonadota bacterium
TATAATACCCATATGTTCCCGTATAACGTCTAACCAAGGTATCCCAGGATGGACTTTGTTATCTTGTGCCTCTGATGCCTATTCACCGGATATGGTTGAAGAAAATCTATTACCGGAAATTTTGAAGCCTGTTGGTAAAGAAAAAATCATTGAAATGCTGAAATGGTTAAAAAATGAATACATAAGAGTTAGTGAAAAGGAAAAGAAAAATGTTTTAGTTGCTTTTAATAAATATCTTTCAGCTTTAGTTAATGAGAGAGGAATCAGAAAAGATCTTTCTCGCATACATTTATTAAACCGTGAAGAATGCTGGAAGCCCTCCAAAGAACTTTGCGAAGATACGCAAGGGGTTTCGGAATCATTTTTATTGGATTTTGATCAAAGGAAAATTTTATCTACAATTATTTTCTCAGGTGACCAACATTCAGAAAATAACGCTATTAAATTAGATGCTCGAATTGATGGAACTAAAAAATCACCAGAAAATCTTAAACAATACTTTGCTTCCTGGGACGGTCTTGTGGCTGATGAGTTGATTTGTGCGTTTCTGGCTTTGCTAGGGGATGATGAGGGGATTTGTTCCTTAGCAGAGCAATATAAAGGACGGCATTCTGTTGCCTGGATACGTGATGAAATTCCTTGGAATCGGAATGATTATTGGAGCATGAGTAAACAAAAGGCTTTTACCTATCATAAAGTTGTTGTGAAAATTCATGATGACACAATTGTTAAGACATATTCGATTCTTGGAGATGAAATTGAGATACCTGTGAGTAGAAATATTAATTCTCTATTGGTAAATAATGTTTTTGGCATTACTGCAGGGAGATATAGAATTTCAAAATTTAATTTGAGAAAGTTCAACCCTGAAGAAAGAACGGCTGATGAACTGGCAAAAATTCTAAAATGTTCAGCTGAAATTATCCTGCAGAGAGCATTTAATCAGGAAAATCATAATTTAGATTTATTATGGCAAGAGTTGGATAAGTCAGAGCAACTTGACATCCAAATAGCTCAAAGTCTCATCCTAGACAATATACCATTTTATTTAAGACAATTAGGAGCTCATAAACACCTTAGTTTGCAGGGACTACTGCATTCGTGGCATGATGCACGTTGTAGACAGAAAGAATATTCTAATGTGGTGGATAAAAAAAATAAATATGAAAAGGAAGAAAAAGACATTTTGTCTAAAATGCGGAATCTGTTGACAAATGATGTAGATGTTCAAAGAAAGGTCTTGAACTCTGTTCGAAAAAAAATAGGTGATTTCCAATATACATCTGCCAGTATTCCTTTCGAATTATTCCAAAATGCCGATGATGCTATGGCAGAACTTGCAGAAATAAAATCTTTTTCAAATGATAGCCCAGATATTATTCCTAATGAGGTTAAGCGGTTTTTGATCATTAATGATGGCGAATCTATGGCTTTTATCCATTGGGGAAGAACTATTAATTCAGTCGGTAGTGCGGGATTTCCTGGACGTGAGCGGGGGTTTCATTATGATTTGGAAAAAATGTTGGTGTTATCATCTTCAGATAAACCTGGAAATAATGGTGTAACCGGAAAATTCGGCTTGGGTTTTAAAAGTGTTTTATTGGCCAGTGACAGACCTAAATTAATTAGTGGACGTTTGTCTGTAGAAATCATTGCTGGTCTTTGTCCGATGTCTTTACAGGCTTCTGGAGGGTTACGTCAAAAACTTCATGAACATTCACCGGATAAACAATATCAAGGCACACTTATAGAAATGCCATTAACTGAAGCAACCTCGCAAGATGTCTTAGGGGAGTTTCCGGAGCTGGCAGGTTACATGACGGTCTTTGCGAGACAGATTCGTCAGATTGATATTCATGGAAAGCAAAGCTATTTCTGGAAATGGGCACCAGACATAATACCACTATCGGAAACATTTTCTCTTGAAATAGGTGAATTAAATCTGTCTGGTAGTTCAGGGCAAAAAGAATTATTACTCTATTTCAAAATTGACCAGAGCGGGATCTTAGTGGCTTTGGGTCCCCAAGGTTTTCGACCACTTCCCGATAAATTACCTACGGTATGGGTGGTTGCGCCAACAGGAGGAAAAGGGCCCGGCTTTTCTGTTAATGGATCTTTCGAATTAGATGCCGGGCGCTCTAATCTCTCCTGTAACAGTGATACTAATCGAGAGAAAGCCGATACCCTGGGACGATTATTTGGGAAATTGCTTCTTAAATTTTACGAGTTAACCAAAGATCAAGTCGAATGGGAAGTTTTAAAAGAGAAGTGTCGTCTGGAAAAGGATCTCAGTATCTACTCGTTTTGGTCGAGTTTGTGGAACGTTTTGGGAGCAGGGTTATTTTTTACAGGAGAAAATGAAGCAGTTCGTCAAGTGATAGAACGTATTTTCGCCGAAAAAGGCGGGCTTGGTTATCTGATTAGTTATTGTGATGCGATGCCGAATGGCTTGTGGGGAGACTACCGGGCTTTGACCAGACCAAAAAAAGTCAAAGTAATTCTCAAAGGTTGTTTGGGTCAAGAAATGGTTGCCAAGAGGATGTTAGATTGGGAACCTTTAAGAAATATATTGATGAATCCAGCTTCTGTTATCTCTGAGCATACAGACAAATTTGCCCAAAAAATTACCCCAAAATTAAGTCAGGTAACTGATCAATGGCGTTCTGTACGTATTGTTGACCTACTGAATGATTCTCTGAGTAGCTACGGAATGTCACCTGATGATGCAATAATTCTTGGTGAAATACTCAATAATGAAAATTTAAAACGACCTGAATTTGCAAAGGAAAAAGATCAAATTATCAAAGTGCTGAGGAGGTTAACCTTTACATCTGTAGCTGGCTCCCAGCAGCCATCTGGTAAACTGCTGGTGGCACAAAAACACAGCCAGGCAAACCCGGATGAAGCCAGAAGGGCAGGATTTGCCCCGGATAAATATATTTTATCCGGTAAATATCAACGTAGTGCCCTGGATTTCTTTTTTCTCTGTCGGGAAAAGATTACGATTCCGGTGGATGAAATACCCGGCTGGATACTTGATGCACCGACCGATGCAAAGAAAAAAAATGGTCTGCGTTATTTGTTGGAAGGTGAGCAAGCTGTATTTACGGGCGGGGTTTTACGACAACAGGGAAGGTTGCAAAGGACTTGGTTGGCAGGTCTTAGTCCTGTCTCAGAAATTGTTGCCGGTTGGTCAGATGATGACAAGGATTGTCTGTTTTATAGAGTGTTGAAATCTACTGAAGAAATTCGTCGTCAATTTGAATTTACCGGCGAAGATAATTACTCTTATATTTCAAATGAGTTGCGAGCGCGTGACCCCAAAGAGGTTCTCCTGAAAATTTATAACTGGTGGTCTGGCAACAGAGAAAGATATCTAACTGAATATGAACGCAAAACCTATCCTGCCAATGTCCCTTTAGACCTTGGAGAAGATGATATTGGTCGTATCGACCGTAAATCATGGTTGGTTTTGTTCAGCCTCTCCCACTTTCATACAATCGGCCGGCAGCGGGATGTACAACATAAAGGTTTTATCGAAAATTGTGTCAGTAAGGGGTGGTGGAAGGTTTTTTCTGATGAACATCCGGAAGAAAAATCTGATGAATGGATGAAAGTTCTGGAAGATTACATCAATGAGCAGGTGGACGATAGTGAATATGAACTCTGGATGAACCGTTTTCCCTCTATATACAAATTCGCCCGCTGGCTGGAAGATTATAAAGAGTCATTTCTCAGCATTGAACGTATGGACGATTGGGAGACAATTACAGGTGTTTTGAAGTCAAAAACAAATTCTCAATTTCAAGGGGGTGGAGTAAGTGCTCCGCCCATTGAAAGAAGTTTGGGTATTGGCGCCTGTTTCACTTTACGTGAACTTAAAAGGAAAAAGGTTCTTAATCACGACCGGGTGATACCTTACTGTTATGTCCCGACCCAGAAAGTTCGGGATTTATGCAGCGAGCTTGGCTGTCGTGATATTGCTGAAAATGGTGGAATTGATAATTCTAAAAGAATTCATCGTTTCCTCTGTGATCATTTAGGTGAGCAACAGGCTACTTTTTCAAACTGTTTTGATATTCCTTTACAATGTTTGACAAGGGATAACGATCGTCTTCTTTCAGAAATTTTGAACTAGAGAAAAGATCATGACAAAATTCGCCGCGGGCCAGACAGTTTTTCATCCCCAATTTGGAAACGGACATGTTGAGTTCAATAAGGAGGAAACAGCTATTGTTCGCTTCGACCATGGTTTGGAAGAGTGCATTGTTGCTTCCCTTGAAAAAAAATTGGGCATTGCTGAAAATATTGACACCGGCCGGTTCTCTCCGCCAATTGAAACTGCGGTTCGGGTTCTGGCTGACGCTATAGTTTCTGTAAATGATAATTGGGGGGTTTTTTCAAAATCAAGAATTACCCTGCTTCCCCATCAGCTTTGGGTTTGCCACCGGGTTCTCAGGCAATGGCCAGCCCATTTGCTTGTTGCCGACGATGTGGGGCTTGGTAAAACTATTGAAGCCGGCCTTATCTTATGGCCCTTGTTGGCAAAAGGGTTGGTTAAACGCCTTCTCATTTTATGCCCGGCTTCGCTTGTCGAACAATGGCAATACCGATTGCGGGATATGTTCGATATTCGTTTAACCCGTTACCTTCCTGAAGCCGATACCGAACGTTCGGATTTTTGGAACACCCAAAATCAGGTTGTGGTCTCTCTGCAAACCCTGCGGGATGATCACAAGGGCCGCCATCGACGTCTGTTTGCGGCCGAGCCCTGGGATCTGCTAATTGTTGATGAGGCCCATCATCTGAATGCTGATAAGGATTCTGGAGCTACTCTAGGATATCGTCTGGTTGATAGTTTAGTGCGTGAAAACTTGACCAGGTCGAGAATCTTTTTCACCGGCACACCCCATAAAGGCAAAGACTTCTCTTTTTTTGCCATGCTTAAATTGTTGCGGCCAGACAGGTTCTCTCCCAACAAGCCAATACATCAACAACTTCCTCATCTTCGTGATGTAATCATCCGGAACAATAAACAGAACGTTACAGATATGGAAGGCAACAAGATTTTTAAACCGGTTACGGTAATGTCTGAAACCTATTCATACACTGAAGAAGAAACATCCTTTTATAACATTTTAACTGACTTTATTACATCAGGAAAAACATACGCTTCTTCTCTTTCCAGCAATGATCAGCGGGCGGTAATGCTTGTCTTGATTTCCATGCAAAAACTTGCATCCAGTTCGGTCGCTGCAATCCGAAAAGCCTTAAATGGCCGCCTGTCACGCTTAAAGGAGGCCGGTAACAATTTACAACAAGCTCAGAAACGACGACAGATTATCCAGGAAGTTTTATCTCGTGCCGATGAATCCACAGTTTCATCTTTAACTGATGAATTGCAGAAACAGGATGAACTGGTAGCCGAATTATCATCAGCTTTGCCATTGATGAAAGATGAGATCCCCCTCTTGGAAATATTGGTGAATGCGGCTAACAATATAACTTCAGAAACAAAAATCAAGAAAATCATAGAGGTACTTGAGACCCGATACCAAAACCGAGCGGTCCTGTTATTTACCGAATACAAAGCAACGCAAGCATTATTGATGTCTGAGCTGATGCAAAAGTTCGGCGATAGTTGTGTTACATTTATTAACGGTGACCACAGAGCAGAAAACGTAACCGGATCTGACGGTAAAGCCCGGGCAATTTCGCTTAAAAGGGCTGACGCAGCCGACCTTTTTAATGATGGCAAGGTGCGTTTTTTAATTTCTACTGAGGCTGCAGGTGAGGGCATTGACCTTCAGGAATCGTGTTTTTCTCTTATCCATGTCGATTTACCATGGAACCCGATGCGACTTCATCAGCGAGTTGGCCGTCTGAATCGCTATGGCCAAAAACATCCGGTTGAAGTTATTAACCTGCGGAATCCTGATACGGTTGAATCTCGCATCTGGGACAAGCTTAATGAAAAAATCAGCAGTATCATGCAATCTTTGGGTAGCGCTATGGACGAACCTGAAGATCTGTTACAACTTGTTTTAGGAATGACGTCTCCCACACTGTTCACCGAAATTTTTACCGATGGTGCAACTGTTTCGAATGATCGCCTGGATAACTGGTTTAACGATAAAACTAAAACATTTGGCGGTAAGAACGCTATAAAAACCGTCCAGGATCTAATTGGCAACTGTTCCCGTTTTGACTATCAGGATCTCAAGGAAATTCCACCCAAAGACCTTGCTGATCTTAAACCATTTTTTGAAACCATGCTCACCCTGAACAAACGACGAGCTTTGCACGAGGATTCAGGATTGTCATTTAAAACGCCTGAAGCCTGGTTGCAAGATGCTGGAGTCAGGAGACGCTATGAGAACCTGGTATTTTCTCGTGAGTTAAAGGGGCGGGATGCGGCCCTTCGGGTAGTAGGTGTTGGCCATAAAGTGTTTGATCAAGCATTATCGCAAGCCAGCGGATATGATGCCTGTTTTACAAAGTTTACCGGTCTGGCAGAGCCCTTGACGGTCTTTAAGATATTCGACCGTGTAACTTCTCGGGAAGGTAATGTCCGCCAGGTTATAGTTGGCGTGAAAAGTGATTCCAACGAGGTTTTATACGACTGGCAGTTGATAGATTTTTTGAATCAACAGTTGAACTCTAAAAAGGCGGATTCAGAAGATAAAAACAATTACAACCCAAAACGGCTGCATAAGCTTATCGAAAGCTCAAAAAACACCTTGAAGCAACAGATAGGGGGCTTAAACATCCCTTTTGACGTACCTGAGATTAACCCTCTGGCCCTGTTTCTGCCTTAAATGATTTAAGGGCGAAGAAACTATTAAAAGCTGAGAATTATGGCAATCGATATTACCGGCATCAACAACGAGAACGAATTTTATACCTACCATTATCTCTCTGCGATCCTGGAAAATGATCTTAAAGATCTCTTTAAGGAGTGGAAGCGGCGTGAGGATGAAGAAAATTTTATCCGACCCGATCTTGCGCTTCGAAGTTTGCGGAAAAGTTTTTTCGCGACCCGGGAGCTTCTCCGCCGCGAGCGCCAGAATTGTGAGCGACTGGCTTTGCAGAAAGAGCTTAGCGCCGGCATTCTTGCTGCTTTGGGCTATGAATGGCAAAATGATCCGGCGGTTATGGATGATGGTTCCGTCATCCCCTTAATCGGCGGCATCAATAAAGCCGATGGCGCACCTGATCTCTGGATTATTCAGGTCCCGGACAGCTTTGCCGAGGCGGCCGATCCTTTAGAATTGCGGTTTATTTCTGAACAATATCCGGCAGCGACCGCAGCCGAGCCGGTGCTTGAGCTTCCGCTTACCGAGGTAATCAGTAAAAAGATCTTCAGCCGGGCCGAGCCGCCCCGCTGGATTATGCTGTTAAGCAGCCGCCAGCTTCTGCTTATTGACCGAACCAAATGGAATGAGAAACGCCGGCTGCGTTTTGATCTTTGCGAGATCCTTGACCGCCGGGAAACCTCCACTCTGCAGGCAATGGCCGCGCTTTTGCATCGGGAGTCAATCTGTCCCGACGACGGCATCTCCCTGCTCGATACCCTCGATGAAAATTCCCATAAACACGCTTTTGCCGTCTCCGAAGATCTTAAATACTCCCTGCGGGCGGCAATTGAACTGCTCGGCAACGAGGCCGTCTGGTATCTGCGCACCCAGACCCACGACAAACTCTTTCGCGAAGATATGGCGGAACAACTCAGCCGTGAGTGCCTGCGTTATATGTATCGCCTGCTCTTTCTTTTCTATATCGAGGCGCGGCCGGAACTCGGCTATCTGCCCGGCAATAAATCAGAAGAGTATCGCAAAGGTTACAGCCTGGAGAGCCTGCGCGATCTGGAGATGGTGCAACTGACCACCGAAGAGTCAAAAAACGGCTACTTTATTTATGAATCGATCAAGCTCCTCTTCGATCTGCTCTACAACGGCTTTCCCCGACCGGGTCACGACCCCGGCCGTAAGCTTTTTCACGAAGCCCAGACCAGTGACTTTCACACCTTCAAGATCTCGCCCCTGCGCAGCCATCTTTTTGACCCTAAACAGACCGCAATTCTTAATCGGGTTCGTCTGCGCAATTCCGTCATGCAGGAGATTATCGAATTAATGTCGCTCTCCCGACCGCAAAAGGGCCGCAGAAACCGGCGCGGCCGTATCTCCTATTCCCAGCTTGGTATCAACCAGCTTGGAGCCGTTTACGAGGCCCTGCTTTCATACCAGGGATTTTTCGCCAAAACCGATCTCTACGAAGTGAAAAAGACCGGCGAAACCCACAACCTGCTCGATACCGCCTATTTTGTCGGGGCCGAGGCGCTTGCAGAATACAGTGAGGACGAACGGGTCTATAACGAAGACGGCAGCCTGATTAAATACGATAAGGGAACTTTCATCTACCGCCTCGCCGGCCGCGACCGAGAGAAATCCGCCTCCTATTACACCCCTGAGGTGTTGACCCGCTGCCTGGTTAAATATGCCTTGAAAGAGCTGCTTGCAGATAAAAGTGCCGATGAGATTCTGGAGCTGACGGTCTGCGAACCGGCGATGGGCAGCGCCGCCTTTTTGAATGAGGCGGTCAACCAGCTGGCCGAGGCCTATCTCGTTAAAAAACAGCAGGAATCAGACGTAAACATCCCACACGAAACCTACCCGAAAGAGTTGCAGAAGGTGAAGATGTATCTTGCCGACAACAACGTTTTCGGCGTCGATTTCAACCCGGTCGCAGTCGAGTTGGCTGAAGTATCCCTCTGGCTCAATACTATCTATGAAGGCGCTTTCGTCCCCTGGTTCGGAGGCCAGCTGACCTGCGGCAACTCCCTGATCGGGGCCCGCCGCCAGGTTTTTGCCGCAAATCTTTTAAAGCGGGAAAAAAGAACCGATCGTCTCTGGCTCGATGAGGTCCCGGAGCGGGTAATCCCGGGCACAGAGCGTCAGTCGGACCAGGTCTACCATTTTCTTCTGCCCGATAAAAATATGGCCCTCTACAACGATAAGGTTATAAAACAACTGGCCGGAAACAGGATCAAGGCGATCACCGATTGGCGCAAAGAGTTTACCGGCCCGCTTTCGGATACTGAAATCGCCCTGTTAGAAAAACTATCCGGCGCTGTCGATAAACTCTGGCAGCGACATATTGAAAGACAGAGGGAGGTCGAAAGGCGCACCACCGATCCTCTTCCGGTTTTCGGTCAGAAAAAAATCCGCTCCGAACTTAAAACTTCGACCACTGAGGAAAAAGATAAAATCCAGCAGAAGGA
>WFRP01000105.1 GCA_015486505.1 Pseudomonadota bacterium
AAAGAAAGTTATCGGCCCGCAAATAAGTACCTCAACTTTCTGAGTTAGATATTTTGTATTATATTCGCGCAGTTATAGATGCCCGCAAAGACGCAAAGGCGCCAAGAAAACCAAAAAAAGAACAATATCACTTAAATACCTTTGCGTCTTTACGTCTTTGCGGGAGACATTATGAAAATGTAATCGCTTAAAGGTAAAAATTAGTTTATAAATCAATGGGTTATCTTGAGTCAGAAAGTTGAGTAAGTACTCTTATCAAGTTTTTCAGCCAGATAAAGCGTCGCTATCCCGAAAGTCAGACTGTGATAGCGACAATCAGTAAAGCCTGCTTCTTTAAGCCAACCGACAAATTCTTCCCGGGAAGGAAATTTTGCCACTGATTCCGGCAGATAGCGGTAGGCACTGCGCCGGGCAAAAAGGCCGCCGATAAGCGGCAGAATCTTGAAAAAATAAAAATTATAGAGAAGCCGGAGCCCGGCATAATCGGGCAGGGAAAACTCCAGCACCGCCAGCCGCCCCGACGGCCGCAGAACCCGATAGAATTCGGCTAAGGCTTTTTTCTTATCCACGACATTGCGAATGCCGAAAGCGATGGTCACCAGATCAAACTCCGCCGCCGGGAAAGGCAGATCTTCGGCGGAAGCCGCGACCAGTTCAATCGCGGCCTGCTCACGCTCAATCTTGACCGCGGCCAGATCCAGCATCGCCTGACTGAAATCAAGCCCGACGATCCGGGCCGCCGGAGCTTTATGTCGTAACGCCAGACTGACATCACCGGTTCCGCAGGCGGCATCTAAAATCGCCGCCGGATCATTTTTCAGCGCCATCCGGGTCAAGGTCCGGCGCCAGCCGCGATCAATCCCCAGACTCAAGAGCCGATTCAAAAAATCATAACGCGGCGCAATCGCTGAAAACATATCGCGAATGGCATCAGCCCGGCTGATATTTTCACCGTCACTTGCGGTTTTATCATTCATCATGGTTATCGCTCTCACCGGTCTCAGCCGACTCGGCTGGAACTTTTGTCGCTTCAGCATCGGCTGAATGCAAGTTCTCCGCCGTCTGGTTCTCCGGCTCTCCGGTGCCGGAAACCGCGGTTTCCGGCGCCGGATTTTCCTCAGAACCGGTCGCGGTTTCAGCCGCGGCGGCTTCCATTTTCTCCTGATAACTACGTTCGAGTGCAACCCCTTCCGGCAGCAGGGCCACCGCAACCAGGTGTTCTTTCTCAGGATTTATCCGGAAAACCCGAACCCCCATCGTATTCCGACCGACGACCGAGATATCCTCCACCCGATTCCGTGTAATCTTGCCCGCGTCGGTAATCATCATAATCTGGTCGGCTTCAGTCGCTTTCAAAACGGCAACCACAGATCCATTTCTTTCATTCACTTTTATTGTAATCACACCTTTACCGCCGCGGTTTTTAATTGGATATTCAGCTATCGCCGTCCGTTTACCAAAGCCGTTGGCAGTTACCGTCAAAACCGTCGCCTCTTCATCAGCGGCAAAAATCTCCAAACCGACAACCCGGTCGTCAGCGGCCAGACGGCAGCCTCTGACCCCCTGCGCCAGCCGCCCGGTCGCCCGGATATCGGCAACCTTGAAATGGACCGCCTGCCCCTGGCTCGTTCCCATAAAGATCGAGTCCGAATCCCGCGCGACTTTGGCGGCAATCATCTCATCGCCGTCACGCAGGGTAATACAGCGAACCCCGGTTTTACGGATCTTTTCCAAAGAAGAAAGATCCAGTTTCCGGATCAGGCCCAGACGGGTAGCCATAATAACAAAGCTGTCTTCAGGAAATTCCCGCAGGGCCAGAGTCGCTGAAACTTTTTCCCCTTCTCCAAGCTGGAGAAGATTCACCAGGGCCTTGCCTTTCGCGGTCGTGGGACCTTCCGGCGCCTGATAGACTTTAAGCCGGAACGCCCGGCCCTGATTGGTAAAAAAGGTCAGGTAATCATGGGTTGAGGCGACAAACATGCGCTCAACAAAGTCATCATCCTTGGTTTCCATCCCGATCCGGCCGCCGGCGCCGCGATTATAACTGCGATAAGTATTAAGCGCCGTCCGCTTGATATAACCTTGCCGCGTAATGGTTACGACCATATCCTCTTCTTCAATCAGATCTTCGATATCAAGTTCGCTGCCGTCATCGATTATTTCACAGCGGCGCGCGTCCCCGTAGGCGTCCCGAATCTCAACCAGCTCTTTGACAATGATTTCAAGAACCAGTTTTTCACTGGCAAGAATTTCTTCCAGACGCTTAATCAGAGCTGTAACTTCAGCATATTCCTGGAGAATCTTGTCCTGCTCCATCCCGGTCAGACGCTGGAGTTTAAGATCCAGGATCGCCTGAGCCTGGCGGTCGGTAAAATTAAAGCGCTTTTTCAATTCACTCCGGGCATCAGCCGGCGCGGCCGCCGCCCGGATAATTTCAATCACCTCATCAAGATTATCCAGGGCGATCTTGAAACCGGCCAACAGATGCAGACGTTCACGCGCCCGGGCGAGTTCAAATGCGGTCCGCCGGCGAACCACAACTTTACGGTGCTCAAGGAAATGACAAAGCATCTCTTTAAGATTTAAAACGACCGGCTGCCGCTCAACAATAGCCAGCAGCGTAATCCCGAAAGAGGTCTGCAGGTTAGTCTGCTTATAAAGCTGGTTCAGAACCACTTCCGCCTGAGAATCGCGCTTAATCTCAATGACAATCCGCATCCCCCGGCGATCGGACTCGTCACGCAGATCGGAAATGCCGAGAATTTTTTTATGCCGGACAAACTCGGCAATCTTCTCCAGCATTTTGGCTTTGTTCACCTGATAAGGAATCTCGGTTACGATAATCCGCTCCCGCCCTTTTTTATCAGTCTCAATCTCGGTTCGCGCCCGCAGACGGACAATTCCGCGCCCGGTCATATAAGCTGAAGCAATGCCTTCCCGCCCATAAATAAACCCGCCCGTCGGGAAATCAGGGCCGGGGATATGGGCCATCAGTTCAGCCACCGGGATATCGGGGTTTTCAGTACAGGCAATCAGCGCGTTGATAACTTCAGTCAGATTATGCGGCGGGATATTGGTGGCCATGCCGACCGCAATCCCGGTCGAGCCGTTGACTAACAGGTTGGGAAAACGCGCCGGCAAAACCAGCGGCTCAAACAGGGATTCATCATAGTTGGCGCCGAAATCAACCGTGTCCTTGTTGATATCAGCCAGCATCTCACCAGCAAGCCGATCCATCCGGATTTCGGTATAACGCATCGCCGCCGGAGCGTCACCGTCAACCGAACCGAAGTTTCCCTGGCCGTCGACCAGCGGATAACGCAGGGAAAACTCCTGAGCCATCCTGACAATGGTATCATAAACCGCACTGTCACCATGGGGATGATATTTACCGATAACATCACCGACAACGCGGGCCGATTTTTTGTATGGTTTATTCCAGACGTTACCCAGATCGTGCATCGCGAAAAGTATCCGGCGATGCACCGGCTTCAAACCATCACGAACATCAGGCAGAGCCCGGCCGATAATTACACTCATAGCATAGGCGAGATACGAACTTTTCATCTCGTCTTCGACATTAACCGGAGTTGCTTCCGGCAACAGAACCGCGGTTGGCTCCATAATCATTTTCCTTATCTAATGCGGGAATAAATCCCGCAACCCAAACAGGGCTTTGCGCCCCGCAAATAAGTGCTCTTATCAGAACATTTTCTGACTATTAAATCTTGTTTTTGGTGCAGAAAATAACCTGTAAGATACTAATGCGGGAACATATCCCGCAACCCAAACGGCCCTTTTCGGCCCGCAAACAAGTGCTCTTATCAGAACATTTTCTTGTTTTAAAACAAGAAAATAACCTGTAAGGCACTAAAAATTACGTAACTATTCAGCCAAATCCGGGGTCGGGTGCGGCTTTTCTCCGCTAGGCGTTAAGATTTATGTTTTTCCTTACACTCGCTACGCCCGCATTGCAAAACTCGCTTACGCTCAAACAGTTGCAATGCCTATGGGCTCTCGCTCGCTTTCGAAAAACGACGAAATCGTTTCCGCAACCGCTTACGAAAAGCCACCCCCGCCCCCTCCGGAAATC
>WFRP01000106.1 GCA_015486505.1 Pseudomonadota bacterium
CGATACCGATCCGGGCCAGGGCGACCGCGACATTGGAGCCCAGACCCCCGGCCCCGGCAATCCCGACCCGCCCCTTTTTAAGCTTTGCCTGGATCTCCGGAGTATGCCGGGCCCAGAGCAGAGTTTCAATCTCTTCGACGGATATCGCCATCAAGATTCTTCCTCAACGGCCCCGTAACCGCCGCCGCCGGGGGTTTTGATTAAGAGGCGATCGCCGATTTCGGCCTTGATTTCGTTTTTGCCGCCGAGATTAACCCGGCGGCCGTCGGCCCGGATAAAGATGTTTTCGCCCCGGGCTCCGGCTTCGCCGCCGTTAAGGCCGTAGGGGGCAAAGACCCGGCGTTCGGAAAGGATCGCGGTATTCAGCGGCGCTAAAAATTCGAGCTCGCGCACTAAGCCGTCCCCGCCGCGATTGCGGCCCTTGCCGCCGGAGTTACGCCGCAGGGAAAATTGTTTAAGCAGCACCGGATAGCGCCGTTCCAGAATCTCCGGGTCGGTAATCCGGGTATTGGTCATGTGGGTGTGAACTCCGGATTGTCCGGCCCAGTCGGGCCCGGCCCCGGCGCCGCCGCCGAGGGTTTCGTAATAACCGAAACTATCATCCCCGAAAGTCAGATTATTCATACAGCCCTGGGAGGCCGCGGCGACACCGAAGGCTTTTAAGATAACATCGACCACCCGCTGTGAGGTCAAAACATTACCGCCGACGACCGCGGCCTCGGGGTCGGGATCAAGCAGGGAGCCGGGTTCAACTTTAATCGCAATCGGCACCAGGACCCCGTGATTTAACGGCAGATCCTCTTTGATAAGACAACGCAGACTGTATAAAATTGCTGATTTGGTCACCGCCAGTGGGGCGTTGGTATTGCCCCAGACCTTAAGTCCGGTCCCGGAAAAATCAAATAGCGCACTTCCCTTAAAACAGTCAATCGTCAGAGTCAAATTAATCCGGGTACCGTCATCCATAAAATCCGCGGCCCGAATCACAGCTTTTGCCGCGGTTTCATCCGCCCCGACCGTCTTCCGCGCCAACGCCTTCAGCACGCGGCGCACCGCGGTCTCGGCGCTGTCCTTAACATAACCCATATAAGCCTTAACCACGTCTAAAGAGTAGTGTTCGACCATCTCCAAAACCAGATCGATTCCTTTCTGATTGGCGGAGACCTGGGCTTTCAAGTCGGAAATATTATCCGCCAGACAGCGACTGCCGCTGATTGGGGGCGCTCCCGGACTATTATTAAATTCAGCCGGGGCGCGCAGGAGCCTGGAGATACCTTCCTCCTGAAAAATGCCGTTTTCAACCAGTTTAAATGAGCGGATCGCCGCGCCCTCCTCCCGCAATAACCGGGAAAACGGCGGCATTGAGCCGGGAGAGATACCGCCGATATCGGCGTGATGGCCGCGGCTGGCGACAAAAAAGATGACCGCATCATTCTTGAAAACCGGCGTAATCACCGTAATATCGGGAAGATGGCTGCCGCCTGATGCCGGATGATTGGCAACGAAAACCTCTCCGGCCTTAAAATTCCCCCGGTTAAGCCGAATCTGGGCCTTGACCGCCTCACTCATCGCGCCTAAATGGACCGGCAGATGGGGGGCGTTGGCAATCAATTCGCCGTCGGCATCAAAAAGGGCGCAGGAGAAATCAAGGCGCTCCTTGATATTGGTTGAGATTGCGGTTTTCTGCAGGGTCCGACCCATCTGTTCGGCAATCGACATAAAAAGATTACTGAAGATTGAAAGCTGAACCGGATCAAGTTCCAGCGCCGTGGCCGCGGCATTGACTTTACCGACCTCAATTACAACATCGCCGGATGCACTGATTTCAGCCTGGGCTCCGGGTTCAATCAGGATGGTGGCGGTATCGTGCATAATCAGGGCCGGACCGCTGATAAGATGTCCGGCCTTTAAATTTTCCAGTCGATAAACCGGCGTCTTGAGCCAACCGCCGGCAAAATAGACGGAAACCTCCCGCTCCGGCCGTGCCGGAGCTAAAGCCGGAGCCGGTTTATAACGCTGGAGCCCGGTACTGCGGGCCCCGGCCCGGACCCGCAAGTCATCGACAATAATCTCCCGCGCCTCGAGAGTGAAACCAAACTCCCGTTGATAAAGGCCGGCAAATTTTGCGGCAAAATCGAAATTTTTAACCTCGGACTCCGGCGCCGCCACCATCAAGGCGGTATCGGTGCCCTGATAACGCAGGTTAAGGTAGCAGACCGCACTTATTCTGTCCGCGGCAAAGCCCTGTTTTTCAAGCTCGGCCCGGGCTTTGCGACAAAGCTTTAACAGGCTGTCTGAAAATTCATTCAAGCTCTCGCTATTTAAGATTCCGGCGGCCGGCTGCTGCCGTTCAACCACAACATCGGCCAAGCCCATACCGTAGGCTGACAAAATCCCGGCGTAACGGTGAATCATAATCCGTTTGATCCCCAGACTGCGGGCCATGGCCACGGCGTGCTGGGGCCCGGCCCCGCCGAAGGTCGCTAAAATATGCTCTTTAATATCAAAGCCGCGCAGAACCGAGATCTCGCGAATCGGCCGCGCCATCGCCGCGTTGGCGACCTCGATAAAACCAGAGGCGACCTCTTCCAAAGTCATCGGCGGCCGGCCGCGCTGAACATAATCTCGATTAATTTCAGCGGTAAGCTGAGCAAAGGCCGCCCGGGCCGCCGCCAGATCCAAAGGCAGATTTTCATCGGGGCCGAAAATATGGGGAAAATCATCGGCCTGCAAGCGCCCTAAAACAAGATTGGCATCGGTAATCGCCAGTTGACCGCCTTTGCGGTAACAGACCGGCCCGGGATGGGCGCCAACCGATTCCGGCCCGACCTTAAACATCCCGTTGACATAAAAAAGCCGCGAGCCGCCGCCGGCCGCCACCGTTTTAATATGAAGCTGCGGCGCCTGCACCCGGACCCCGGCGGTTTCGGTTTCGTGCACCAGTTCGTATTCGCCGCCGAAACGGGAGACATCGGTTGAAGTCCCACCCATATCAAAACCGATAACCTGGGGCTTAATCCGGCCCGAAGCGGCCCCCGCCGCGGCCGCCGCGGCGGCAGCATCAAGCAGCGCGGTTTTGGCATAACCGACGACGCCACCGGCCGGGCCCGAAAGGATGGCCCGGCTGCCGCTGAAATTTTCGGCCGCGGTCAAACCGCCGTCGGAGCGCATAAACTGAAGATTGCAGCCTGAAAGATTATCTTTAAACCCAGAGCGAAAACTCTTTAAGTAGGTCTTTATATGCGGCGTCAGATAAGCATCGACCAGCGCCGTATCGCCGCGCGGCACCAATTTGACCATTGCCATAACCTGAGAAGAGAGCGAAACCTGTTTAAATCCAGCCTCTTTCGCCAGGCGCCCGAGCAGAAGTTCATGTTCGGGCACGGCGTAGGCGTGCATCAAGGCCACCGCCAGACTCTCAATCCCTTGAGCTTTGAGCCGCTCAAGTTCAGCTTTGAGCCGTTTTTCATCGGGCCTTAGTAAAACCACAAACCGCTCACCGGTCACCCCGCTGACCACGCTTAAACCGGCGGCTTTTAATTTTTCCGGATCTTCATCTTTCTGCAGCAGCCGCAGCCGTTCATCAACCTCGACCACCGCTTCATAGAGAAGCTCCGGTTTTTTGATCTCAAGATCGAATAATTGGGGCCGGTCCTGATTGCCAATCCGGAGAATATCACGAAAACCTCTGCTCACCAAAAGCGCCGACCGGGCCCCCTGACGCTCTAACAGGGCATTGGTCGCGACCGTGGTTCCCATCCGGATCCATTCAATCTTGTCGGTCGGCAGTTCCGCGTCCCGAAAATCGCGCCCTAGAACCGCGGACATAATCCGCCGAATCCCCTCGCGCGGCGCGTCCGGATAATTTTTCGGATCTTCCGAGAGCAGTTTGACCACCATCACCCCGACTTCACCCGGAACCTCGGCATAGATATCGGTAAAAGTGCCGCCGCGATCGATCGCGAAACGAAATTTTTGATTTTTATTGGCAGACATTTTTAATTACTCATCAGACGGGGCAGATAGAGAACAATATCGGGAAAAACGGTGATGATCGCCGTGGTTAAAACCATCAAGAAAAAGAACGGCAGGGCATAGACCGCAATCTCGCCGATCGCTTTATCGGTCAGCCCCTGGATGACAAAGAGATTAAAACCGACCGGCGGTGTGATCTGGCTTAATTCCACCATCAAAATCAGATAAATGCCGAACCAGATCGGGTCAAAGCCGGAAGCCACCGCCATCGGCAGGGCGATCGGCAGGGTCATAACCACAATCGAAAAACCATCGAGGATACAGCCTAAAACGATATAAACCAGGCCTAAAACCAGCATTAACAGATAGGGGGAGAGTTTGAGATCGACAATCGCCTGGGTCAGGGCCGCCGGAATCCCGAGAAAACCCATCACCCGGGAGAGATAACTGGCGCCCATGACAATCAGGCAGATCATCGAGGTCGTTTTTACGGCCGCTTGCAAGCAGGTAAAAAGGCCCGCAAGATTAAGCCGTCTATTGATAAAGGCAAAGACCGCGGCCCCTAAAACCCCGAGGGCGGCGGCCTCGGTCGGGGTCGCGAAGCCGGCGTAGATGCTGCCTAAAACCATAAGAATCAGGATAATCACCGGCAGGAGATCTTTCAAGGCGGCAAAACGCTCGGCCCAGCTGTAACTCTCCTGGGTTCGCGGCGCAATTGAAGGGTCTTTAAGACCGCGATAGACGATATAGAGAATATAGATTGACGCTAAAAGAAAGCCCGGCAGGATTCCGGCAATAAACATCTTGCCGATCGAGACTTCAGCCAGAATCGCGTAGACGATCATAATCAG
>WFRP01000107.1 GCA_015486505.1 Pseudomonadota bacterium
CCTATAGTTACAAAGCGTTACCTAGAAGACAAACAGCAATTCCGCTTATCAGCAGGTAAAAAGGATTCTTAATGATGCCGAATATAGTTGCCGACCTCCATAATCATTCAACCGCGTCCGATGGTGAATTGACTCCGGCCGCGGTCGTCAGGCAGGCCACGGCCCAAGGTTTCGCGGCGGTCTCTTTAACCGACCATGACACCCTGGCCGGAGTTTTAGAAGCCCTGGAAGCGGGAAGCAAAAATAATATTACCGTAATCCCCGGAGTCGAATTGACCCTGCGTCTGAAACGACCGGAATTTGTCGGGTCTCTCCACCTCTTGCTTTATTTTAAACCGGAACTGCTTGATGAGTCCGAGTTTATTGATTCCACCCGGGAACTCTTTGCCACCGGCCGCGGCGCCGCGCTGGTGCGTGAACGGGTAAGCGCCATCAACCATTTTTTCGGCCCCGATTCGGCCGCCGCCCGTAAAAACGGCACGGTGATTCTCAAAAGGGATTTAACCGTAGCGGAGATAGAAAAGTGCGGCGTCAATATAACCCGGCGGCATTTCGCCAAGGTTTTACGCGACAACCACAAACTTGAACGCCGCCAGGTTGACGCGATTATCGCCAACAAAAGCCCCGCTTATCTGCCGTCCGGCATTGACCCGGACAAGGTTCTCCTTTTACGCAAAAAATTCCCGCTGCTCATATTTCTCGCCCACCCGGCGTCCGGCTCATTTCCGCCGCCGTCACACTATCGTGAAGTTCTGCCGCCCTGGCCGACCGTTGCCGCTTTATTGCCGGAATTTCTGGCACCGGAACCCATTGGCATCGATGGGTTGGAAATTGAATATCCGGGACATCGGGAAATTGAAAAAAACGAACTGCGGGAAATTGCGCGGGCGCACAAGCTTCTCGTCAGCGGCGGCTCGGACGGCCACGACTTAAAGGACAGGCCTTACGGGGTGTGTGGAATCAACCAGGAAGATTATTCCCGATTTACAGAAAGATTTGCCGCGTTATAACTCAATTTTCTTGATGTTTAACCGGGGTCAGATTAACCGGTGATTAACCGAACCGGGGTCAAGCCTGACCCCGTTATGAGACCCCGTTATCGATTCGGCCGGATGGCTCATTTAGAGGTCAGAGCCCGGGCCGCTTCAGCATAGCAATCGGCGGCGGCCAGGCTCGCTTCGGCCAGTGAAAAACAGGTCGCGGCGCCGAGAAAATCGCCCTGGCGTTTCAATAGATGAGCGTACGCGTTAAGACTTTTTTTGATAAGCCCGAAACTGTCACCGCACTCTTCCGCTTTTATCATAGTTTCCGCCAACTGCTCGGCCACCGGAATTGCCGGCCGGACACCGGAATTATCAACCGGCGGAAGCTCCGAAACGGAAACATTTTCTCCCTCCGCGAAAACCGAATCGCCGCCGCCGACAAATCCGTTCAAATCCGGCTCTGAATAAAATTCAATTGTAACATCATTATCTACCGTCAACAACTGACACAAAGGGGTCTTGCATGCCACGGGCAAATCCCGGCGCCAGGTTTTGCTGAGAAAAACATAATGGCCCTCTTTGACCTGAAAAAGTTCAGTCAGCAACTCCGTTTCCAGATGCGGCAATAAATCCTGATCCGCCGGAATAAAAATATGCGGAGCGATCCGGCGGAAGCGTTGACCGAACGGTAAGAATTCGGAGCGAACTGCGTCGGCAAAAAAGAGGAAAAGAAAATCCTGATTGCCCAGCAGTTCAATTCCGGCAAACAACGGCCCCGGCAGCCGGTAAAGCATCTTTTTCAGCCATGAAATCTCTTTTTTTTCGAGAAAAACCACCGGCGATGAGTCAGCGGAATCCGGCCGGCAATCAACCAATTTGAGCGGTATTGATATTTTCCCCGGATTAGACGGCGGTACCGCCAACTCATATCTCGGCACCGGAAAATCAACCTCATACTGCAGGATCGAGCTTGCCGGCCGCAGTCGCGGCAGCGGCCGGATAATCAAATTTGCCGCCGGGCCTTCGGCAAAACTTATATAGAGTCCGGTTGCGCTTGTTTCCGCGACCAGTTCAGCTAACGGCAACGGATGCCGGAAACCATATTCACAAAGAAAAAGCAGTTTTTTTTCCGGAGCGACAAACCCTTGAAACAGACGACAAAACGGGAGATTTTTAATATATTCCAGAACAAAACCGGGAATCGGTTCCGAACCAGATTTATCAGCACTCAATAAGAGCAGACAGCTTTCGACAAACTTCCCCGCACTCAGAAACGCCAACTTGAAATGTAGCTTGTGCCGCAGCAGAAAGCGGGATAAAAGGGGCAGAATTTTCTTTGGGATCAGAGCGTAAGCCGCACTCAAACTCCGCGGACCGCACTCTTTAAGCGGCACTTTCAAGGCCCGCTCCAGAGACCATCCCAAACCATAAAGTTCGTTATTCCTATCTGATTTATTTTTAATCATAATATCTTCTCGGCAACTCCCCCTTAAACTGTGACAAAGTTGCAGATCTAGTTTTATCCGGTTTTATCTGTGTTTATCTGTGGTTCAAAAAAATCAACCACATATGAACACAGATAAACACAGATTTACGGGTCAAAAACCGTATTTGAGTTGTGATGTTTGCCTTCCCGCGTTAGCTGAAATCACATTTAAACTCAGCAATTCGTTTTTGCAAATCCGCACGCAGAATTTTATCTGCGGCAATGGCCGCAAGATAGTCATCAGCGCAGCGTAAGCGTTGCAGATTGAGGTTGGAACCATAACTTGAGAGCGCCTTTTCATAGCCTAAACGCACCAGATCCGGACGCTCAACCCATATCCCGAAACGGGCCAGGCGCTCCCAGGCTTGAGCGAGCCGCATTGACGAAAGCGAGCTTTCTTCCGTAAGCTCAGAAAGTTCCATCCGCACTGCCCGTAAAAGATCACGCGCCGCCGCCGACCGGCCGAGACGGATTAAGGCGGCCGCCTGCACCAGACTCAGCGCAATCCGGCGAAAAAAATCTTTTTGTTCAATGGTTTTACGACAGCGTTCAGCGCAGGCCAGCGCCTCTTCGAAACGTCCGCATGCAAAAAAAAGCTCCGCCGCGCGAAATTCATCCGCCGCCGCCCGAAACATCTCGGCAGCCGCGTTTTTATCTCCCGCTTCAGACCAGGCGGCCGCCGCTTTCGGAAAATTTGCGGCGGCCTGATAGAGCCGGGCGCTGCGCCGCCATAATTCAAGCCGCAGTTTTTCCCGCTCGATGCCGTTAGCAAGAGCTGCCGCCAGTAAAGTCATATTTAAATACCCCCGCGCCCGCTGCCGTCATAAAAGATTGTGGCAGAATGTCACCAAGATAGTGACAATGATTGAAAAGAGTATGGCTGCGACAATTTTCCGCGGACTCTTTCAGCGCCGGATTGACAAACCAGGCCGTTTGGCGACCACCGGCCCGCAGCTGCCGGAAATACTCCCGGCTTTCCCGCTCCCAGTCGGAAGCGGCATTAGCATCAAGAATCCAAATGGTTTCAATTTCCGGATAATCATTCCGCAGCTTTTTTATCCGGGCCGCGGCCTCCGCAATAATTTTGAGCCAGTCAAGCTCTCTTGAATCCTGAAATTCAAGCAGACGCCCGGCTCCAGCCCCGGTTCCAGGGTCCAGAGGTTCAGAAAAATCACTGCCGATAAAACTCTGCCGTAAATCCGCCGCGCGCGCCAGCAATTTTTGCGTCAAGGCCAAAGTCAGACAACGGGCCAGAAGATAGCCGCCGCCACTCATCTCAAGTCCGCTTTGAGTCAAAATATAGACCAGGCGCCGCCGCTGACGGAGGCCGCCTTCGCGGCCGTAGTAAAGGGCTTCACGATTGCATAAACGGTAGAAAAACAAACTTTCCGCGTAGAGGTATTCTTCCGGCAGCAAACTCTCAAGCTCACCTTTATGACTTAAACCGTAATAGCCGCCGACGGTATAAGTATGCCCCCCGCCCGCTTTGGCCGCTTCCAGATTCGGTGTCAGATCCAGAAGCTGGCGATAGATTGCCAAAAAATTTTCCGGCAGCAGCGCCTCAGACTGCGCCAGTAAGTCTAAAACTGAGGTTTGCACTGATTCGGCAAGATCATAATTTTCATCCGGCAAATTTTCCGGAGAGGACTTTTCCATCAGTGACAAATAGGCTTCCGGCCTCTCCTTGAGCTGTTCAAGATTCCAGATAAGTACCGTTTTATCATCACTGGCTGAGGCCGCAAAACCACCGTCCGGAGAAAAAGCGACACTGTTGACAGAACCCTGATGCGCGGCAATAGAATTTAGTTCAACTCCGGTTTCAACTTCCCAGAACCGCACCGTCCGGTCGTCGGAACCTGAAATCAAAAAACGACTGTCGGGGGAAAATTCAATATTCCAGACCAGCCCCTGATGGCCCGCTAAAATTTTAGTTTCACCGCGGCCAAGTTCCGCGATATAGATTTTCTTGTCGGCTGAGGCATAGGCCAGCCGGCGGCCGTCGGGGGAAAAAACAATACTGGTCACCCGGCTGCCGGGCCGGGCCAGAACATTTATCTGGCGCCGTTCACTAACGTCCCAGATGCGCACGGTTTCATCTGCGCCGCCGGAGGCTAAAAAACGGCTGTCAACCGAAAAGGAAACACTGTAAACCGCGGCTTTATGAGCGCGCAAACGCCGGGACGGCTGCCGGTTCCAGAGGGTCCAGAGGCGGATATCACCATCCATACAGGCGGCGGCCAAATAGTTACCGTCGGGGGAAAAAGCGGAGCCGTAAAGTGAGAGCACCAGCGAAGGGTGGCTCTCCATAATTCGATAACAGGCCCGGTCGGCAACACTCCAGAGGAAAACCGAGCCGTCGCCGGAAGCCGAAGCTATGGTTTTCGCATCGGGCGAAAAGGAGGCCGACCAGACAAATTTGGTGTGGCCGGAAAGTGTGGTTGGCGCAAGCTCGGATTCAGTCAAATCCCAGAGATGGAGGTGCCGGGTGACACTTCCGGTCACCAGATGGCGACCGTCCGGGGAAAAGGCGACACTGTAGACTTTGTCACTGTGCGCCAAAGTCCGGTGGAGACTCACCGAGGCGGCCTGTTCGGTTAAAACCTTTTGTAAAGATGCAGTCATATACATTTTCGCCGGACTAACTTAAACCGGCTCAATCAGTAACCTGGTTAGAGTTAGTAACTCAACTTTCTGAGTTAGGTTAACTAATGCGGGAACAAACCCGCAACCCAAACAGGCCTTTTCGGCCCGTACCCCAAGGGCACTTCCGCTGGTCGCAAATAAGTACTCTTATCAGAACATTTTCTGATTATTAAATCTTGTTTTTTGGTGCAGAAAATAACCTGTAAGGTACTAATGCGGGAACAGCTCCCGCAACCCAAGCGGAGCCTTGTCGGCATCAGCTTTTTCCACCGGCGGCTTATCTTCAGTTAAGCGCTGACGGTAGCGCGGGCCGGCATCCTTAATCTCAACTTTGCGCGCCAACAGATCACCGACCACCAGAGCCACCCGATCATGATACTCTTCACTGGCTCCGGCCGCGTTATCGTCAACGATAAACTGCTCAATGGTTCCGGTTTCAAGATTAAACCTGAATTTAATCTTAACCGGCGGACGTTTATTGCTCATTATAAATTCCTTCACATTAATACGGAAACAAATCCCGCAACCCTAAAGAAAATTATCGGCCCGTACCCCAAAAGAAAGTTACCGGCCCGCACCCAGGGGCAATCCGCTGGTCGCAAATAAGTACTCTTATCAGAACATTTTCTTGTTTTAAAACAAGAAAATAACCTGTAAGGCACTAAATTAACCAAGTTCCAGTTCCAATTCAATCACCGAGCCGGTCTGCTGATCCTTGATAATCCGGCCGCCGTTAGCCAGAACCAGACGGCACAAGGTCTGACGATAGGTTTCACCCACGGCCCGGTTAATCTCATAAAAGGCATTCTGCTGCTGTAAGGCCAACTCGGCCTGCAACTGCTGCCGCAGCTGGAAACGTAAATTATGCTTTTTCTCTTCCAGTTCAAGCCGCGCCCGGCGTCGGGCCGCTTCTCCCAACGCGATCCGCAGTTGTAACTCTTCGGCATTCTCCTGCCGGCGGCGCTCTTTTTTGAGTTCTTCAAGGGCGCGCTCAAGCCGAATCTCGACCTGAGCCTGCGCTTCCTTCAGGGCGTTTTCCTCGGTACGCCCCTTCCAGCCGTCCTCGTAGAAGTGACCGATTGCGGCAAAGGCAATCGTGCCGATTGTCTCCTGACAAACCTCAGCGGCCGCCTCAGCCTTAACTGAAATCATCTCACTTAAACGGGCCTGCAGCACAAACTGTTTCCGATCAGACTCATAAATTAATCTTACCGCCTCCAGATCACGATAGAAATTACCGGCGCCGTCTTTCTCCCAGGCGCTGAATCCGGGGAACTCACCGGCAATAACCCGGCCCAGCATATCCAGAGCGGCATCCCCCATCTCGGCGGCAAGATCAATCGCGCAGCTTACCTCAGCTTTTTCGCTCAACAACTCCGTTGCGGCTGCCGTTTCCGTCAGCGTCTGCCGCCAGGCCGCTTCGATGGTTTCATTAACATGGATCATTACTTTACGGGGATTACACATGCTCAAACCTGCCTATAATTTTTCGAGGGTTGCCATAATCAATTTTTCCAGTTTCAGCAGCAGAGCCGCCCCGGATTCCACCTGAGAATGGCTTTTCAGCTCGCGCCGCAAACGCTCACATTGATGGAGAAAATCCGCTAAATCAATATCACCTTTAAGCTCACCGGCCCGTTTCACCAATGAGCTCAACTCCTGGTCCAGAAGTTCAAGGCTGCGCTCCATAATCGCGGCGGCGACCTGATTATTTTCAAGATAAGGCTTCAGCAAATCTCGAAGCACTGCCGCCTGCGCCCGCGTATTCCAGGTATGCTGCAGGACCCGGAAATCCTGAAATTCAACCTTGAAGCAACCGCGCCGGATGGCGGCAGCGGCGATAAGTTTCAACATTTTCAGCGCCCGCCGGTCACTGACTAAAATCCCTTCTGAGCGAATCCTGCGCATAATTTCGCGATATGGCCGGGCCACGGCGCTGAAATCAACTTCATTCAAGCTCTGATGCAAAAGCCGCAACGATTTACTGTTGGTAATATTGCTTAATTCAAGCTGCCGGCCTTCACGAATCCGCAGACACTCCTGCTGCCAGCCGCGAACAAAGAGTTTATCGAAATGGTTTTCGGGAATATTATCAGACCAGAGCCGCACCGGGAAACGATCATAAAGCGCGGCGAGATCAGTATCCTCCGACATCTCATTCGTCGCCCCGACTAAAAGCATAAGCGGCACGGTTTCACGCCGGCCGCCGTTATAGAAAACCCTTTCGTTCAGTACGGTTAAAAGAGCATTTAAGATGGCGCTGTTGGCCTTAAAAATCTCGTCAAGAAAAACCACCTCGGCCTGCGGCAGCATCCCGTCACAGATGCGATGATAACCGGCTCCATCGCGGAAAGCCTTGATATCAACCGGGCCGAAAATCTCATTCGGCTCTGTAAACCGGGTCAGAAGATATTCAAAATAGGGCAATCCGGCCGCGGTCGGCTCCGGGTCGGTCGTCAACTGGGCGAAACGTTTTATCAACTCGGATTTTCCGGTTCCGGGCGGCCCGGCCAAAAGCATATGCTCCTGAGCAATCGCGCTGATCGCCAGCATCTCAATAATCTCATCTTTGGCGACAAAACTGCTTTTAAGCAGATTAACCACATCATCCAGATCGGAAACCACATTTTTTAACTCCTGCCGCATAAGCATAAACTCCAATCAACTCCGATAAACTCCAATCGTAACTATTCAGTCGAATCCGATAAACTTCAATCAGATATGAACCCGGTGGCGTTCCTGGCGCCGGCACAGGATTTCGCCGACTTTACGGCCGAAATAGTGCGGGCTTAAAAGCACCCCTTCGAGATGATGATCGAGGCTGGCTTCCTGAAAAACCGCCCGGATTTCATCGTTGTTGAAACCGTCCGCGTGGATCGCGACCAGATCAATAATGTTTTCGAGAAAACCGGCCGCATCAAGCCCGTTGCCGCGTTCCTGAACCAGCAATCTCATAAGTTCGTTAAGTTCGTCATAATCAACATCAAGTTCGGCAGCGGCGGCTGCGGCATAAGCCGCATCACCTCCGGGTAAGGCTGTAAAGAAATCGGCTAAATCCGACGGCTGCCAGAAATGACCCGGCGCTTTCTGTTCGACGATGGTAAAAAACTTTTTCAGATAGTCGTCAATCCCGAAACTTGCCGCGTGAATCCGGGCAACCTGGCGCCGGGCGGCAAGATCGGGCAGGCCGATCTCGACCGGCCGCAGCCGTGAAGGCCGCAAAAGGGCTTCATCGATGATATCGATCCGGTTACTGGTGCCGATAACTAAAACCGCCTGATCCCGGCGGAAACCATCCATCTCGGTTAAAAGCTGCGCGACCACCGCGTTGTTGGCGCGGGCGCCGCCGTCGGCATAAACCGAACGCTGGCTCGCGATACTGTCAAATTCATCAAAGAAAATCACCGCCGGCGCGTTGCGCCGGGCCGTGGCGAAAACCTGGCGCAGATTGTTCTCGCTCTGCCCGACATATTTATCCATAATCTCCGGGCCGGAGATCATCTGAATTGTAGCGTTAAGCTCATTGGCCACCGCTTTCGCGAACAGGGTTTTGCCGGTACCCGGCGGGCCGTGAAAGATAAATCCGCGCGGCAGAAGTTTAGCCCGCTGTTCGTCGTTGACCCCTTTAATCTCACCGGAAATCAGTGAAATTACATGCTGAAGCTGTTTTTTTACGCTCTCATAACCGCCGATATCGGCAAACGTGGTATCCGGTACTTCAACCTCACTGCCCGAGGTAATCTTAAATTCCCTGATCTCGCGATAGATTTCCGCGGCCTGAGTCTTTTCCGCGACCTTGGCCCCGACATAACGCATCGCGTTGCGGAACTGAATCGCGTTAAGGCCGGAGACGTTCTTGTAAAGATTTTCCGGATCAAAAACAGCAAAACAGCGCCGTTCCTGCCGGGTCAGAAGACGGCTTACGGTAAACTGTTTCGCGGTGGCGGCGGCATCCGCGACCGTGGCACCATCCGGCAGAAACCGCGGCAGACCGGAAATCTGAATATGAACCGCAAACCTGTCCGAGAGCACCTTGCGCACTTCAAGTGAAGGGTCGAGAAAAGCCAAAAGCTGCGGTTTTTCACCGGAAACCGTGCGCTCATAAAGGGTTTCGGTCATCACGGCATCATTCACCAGATCAAGCGCGCGCAGGACCAGAACATCATCATTTTTAAGATTACGGAGCAGGACCGGCAAATTGACGTAACCGCCGGCCAGAGCCCGGTCAAGTTCCCCGGCCAGCCCCGGCCGCATCTCTTCCGGCAGAGCCGCGTCGAGCACCGGCCGGCGCCCGGCCTGACAGCAGACAAACTCATAGAGATATTCAGTCAACATCTTGTCGCAGATTACCAGCACGGAAAGACCATATTTAAGATAACCGGCAATACTGTCCATCTCCTGCCGATAAGCTAAACGAACAGCTTCATTATCGTTGATAACTTCTGGAAAATCTTCCAGTTTTTCGATGTCGGCTTGTGAGTCGCCGAACTGACTGCCGCTATCATTTAGCCAGAGTTCGTCAAGTTCCCGGCGCAGGTTGGAGGCCGGCTTTGCTACCGGATTAGCGGCGGCGGAACTTACGGCAATCGGCTGAAATACTATCTCGCCCAGAGATAAAGCCAAAAACTCCGGCGCAGGACGGGTGTCAGCGGCAAAGCGGGCCGGGAAAACGTCTAAAAAATCTTTAAGCCGCATCCGCGGATGCTCCCGCTTAAACCGCCGCGCGTCCTGCGCACTATCACCTAAATCAATCTCAAGAATATTTATTTCCATCACGGATTACCTTATCAAGTTGTAACTATTCAGACGAATCCGGAGTCGGGTGCGGCTTTTCTTACGAAAATTTTATCGTACTGAAACTTACCGGAGTTGATTGTTCTCGACGTTGGCCGCCGGTTATAGTGGCCAAAGCGGCCAGCGGCAGAAGCCGCTTAAAACAGAAATCATAACTCAAATGGCGAAATTCACCCGGCACTCCGCGCCGGTGAGCAAGGATTTCAAGCAGGGCTCTGAATTTCAAAAAATATTCGTTTCCCACCTGATTTAAACGGCGGCCGGACAGAGTGTCGCCGGAAGCTTTTAGCAGACCGGCAATCAGATCAGGCAGACAAACCCCGGCGCCGGCCGCCGCGGACGGCGGAAGTTTCTGTAAAAATTCGTAAGCTTCGAAAAAGCTTAAAATCAAATCATCATATTGGCCTAGACCCCGGACTTCTTCGAGAAAAACGCCTAAACCCAAACAGCTTAAACGATTCTCAGGAAGCCCAAGCCAGGCATTTTTAAGCGCTGCCACCAGATCCGGACAATCAAGAATCCCGCTTACCGCACTCCACCAGGCTTCCCCTATGTCAAGCTCCCGGGAAGCCGGCCAATGCGGCAAATATGCGGAAGCCTTGCGCAGCAGGGGTTCAGGCAGAGCCAAATCCAGATATTGCAGAGCCGTAAAGGGGGCAAGATTAAGTAGATCCAGTGATAATTGGTCCAACTTACCGGCGGCATTCTCAGCCCGTAAATATTCGCAATATGGCGCAAGCAGCAGATCAAAATTTAAGATATCAGCCGGCGTGCGTGGTGATGAAAGCAAATTTAAGCAGGCTTGAACGTGCCGCCGAACCGGCTCAGCCGCATCATTATTAAAATGATTATTCCGTAAAAAAATCTGATTGTGGAGAATGACGGCAAGGACGATTAAAGCGGGGCTCACCCTGAGAATCGGTTGCGACCGGTTGGGCTCATCAGCCATCGACACCCGTTTAAACCTTTGCCGGCCAAGCAGCTGCCAGGCTTTTTTTAACTTCGGCGACGGAGCGGCCGCCAATTTATGCAGTAGCTCGTTGTTGAGCAGCAACGCCGCTTTACAAACCGGCCGCGAACCGGCCAGAGAGACTATAAACCCGGCTAACCCGGCATCGATCACAGGCTGATTTTCAGTATTTAACCACATAAGCTGCGCTCAAGAGAGTGTTGACCGGCAAGTCGCAGTAAACGCTCCAAAGGCTCCACATAAAGACTGTCACCCAGGATCTCGAGACCGTCATCGTTAAGCGTCAGGCGAAACCTCAGCTTTTTAACCGCGGCCGCATCGTTATAATCTTCCGCCCGCATTAAATCCGGCAAGTCCGCCACAATCGTGATTGATTTTTCATTTATCTCTTCAACCATGATGATGACACCCTGAACCTGAATCAGCCGGGCAGTCGCCACCTTTTCCGGAGCAGGAACAGCCGCAACCGCAGCCGCGGGAGCTACCGATCTCACTTTCCAGGCCCAGCTCAAAATCCGCCGCCAAATCCGGCGAAATCCGCATCTCCGGCGGCTCATCGTCAACCACCGGCAAATGCCCCGACATCTCCCCACCGGCACTCAACCCGGAAGTAAATTCCCCAACCAGCCAATGCCGTATGCTTATATTTTCAACCATCCCGTTAAAACCCCTGAACAATTAAGGAACCAACAAATCTAAATAAATTTAACTTCATCATTTAAGTATAGTTTAAGAAATGTAACTTGTCAACCGTAAATTACAACCGGGGTCACCCAACCCGGATCAACCGTCGGCACGCCATGACAACTGGGGGTCAGTCAAACTGGGGGGCAGGCTTGACTTTTGGGTATTTGCTCGATTTAGTGCCTTACAGGTTATTTTCTTGTTTTAAAACAAGAAAATGTTCTGATAAGAGCACTTATTTGCGGGCCGCAAGGCCCTGTTTGGGTTGCGGGATTTGTTCCCGCATTAGTACCTTACAGGTTATTTTC
>WFRP01000108.1 GCA_015486505.1 Pseudomonadota bacterium
GAGATGGTTCTATTATGCAGTGCGGCATACCGAATATTTCCGACGTGGTCGACGAGGTACTTGAATATATTTAAGTCATACCCGGCAAAGCCGAGCGACCACGAAAAATAAGGAAGTGAACAGAAAACGTGGTCTGTCCCCTATTTTTCCTCAAGGAAATTGTCGCCGATCAGTTTACGATTATTGCTGAACGGGACTCTGGGAAAAAACGGGGTCTGACCCCTATTGATTTCCGATTTTCACCTCAATCATTTTCTGGCTTAGAAATAAAATATGTGTGAGTTGGATTAAGAATATAGGGCCTTACCTTTGTCGCTTTTTTTGTTGTGCATTCTCTTCTAAAAAAACTTTCTGTTCCATAAGAATCAAAAAAAAGAATCTTTTTATCTGAAATAGAATCGACTACCGTCCAATGATCATATCGATTCGATTTACAACCATGGCATATAATTATAGTTCTCTTACATTCATGATCTATAAAATTGACCATCTTCTCCCAAAATGTTCCTAAATCAATTTTATCATCTCTCCAAAATGGTGTGGCACTTACTACATCTTGGTTTATGACATCGCTAAATATGTTAGACATCATTGTCCTACTGACACCTGTATTGATTATTATCTCACGTAAATCTTTATTTTCGTCCAAATAATTAATTATTCGAATAAAGAGTTCATGGGATTCGTCACCATTGGCACCCGTCAATTTTCTAACTGCATTGACAATACTGTAAACTCCACATAAATAATCCAACTTACCCTGTTTATATGGTTGCATTTTTGTCTCTCCTTATTTTGTGGTGAAATTTTAGGTCAAATTAAAATTATTGCTCCCGTAAAAAGTTGAGAACTCAGTTTCCAACACAACAAACTGCGAAAAAACGGGGTCTGACCCCGATTGATTTACACCTATCATTTTCCTTAAACTTTTCAGTGAACCTGGCAGAATGTATAGTAAACAAAACGGTTAAAAGGGTGCTTCCCTATTTTCGTCAGTTATCTCACCCCACACACTAATTGTCAACCCCCTCTCTACGAATAAATCTCCCCCAAACTTTCCGCGACTTCTGTAAACTCCTCCCGCAACTCTTGCGGCTCCAGGACCTCCACGTTAGCACCGAACCCCAGCAGCCACCAGCGTATTTGGGCGCTGTTATTGACGGTGGCCTCCACCAGTAGCTGGTCATCATCGGGATCTGAAGTTTGCTGATCTTGACTAAGCGGCGTTTCCAGCAGGTGGTGGCCGGCCCAGTCGAAAAACCGGGCCTTTAATCTTATTTTTTCATTCTCTTTTTCACCGTATTCGAAGCTGCCGCCGGCCAGATATTGATCCAGATTAAAGCTTTCGGGAACATTAGCTTTTTCGTCAAGTAACTCACACTGTTTGAAACGGTGCAGAGCCAGATGGCGCGGGTCCTGGTAGTCCCAGATGGTGGCGACGAGATAGACCACACTTTCCCGGATAACCAGGCCCAACGGGTGCAAATCGTAACCGACCTCATCACCGGCACGATTCCGGTAGCGGGCCCGAACCTGTCGGCCTGCAAACAGGGCTTCGTAAAGAACCGTTATGACATTTTCATCAATTTGCGCCGGAATCAGGGCCTGATTTCGCGACAGGATGCGCACCTTCTCCCGCCAATGGGCATAACCCGCCTCATCTACGCTTTTCAACACGTTTTCCGCACCGGTAAAATAGGGACTGAGTTGATTAAGCACCGATGGCGGAAAGATATTTTTCATAAAATAGTCCACCATCTGAAAGGTCAACGCCATCTTGCCGTCCATAGTCGGAATATCCAGCAACCTGGTTTCTTTCGTCCAGGACCAACCCGGAATATCTTTATCGTTATCAACCTGTAACCCCGGCAAAACCTGTGATAAAGCTTTAAGATCGCGTTGAATGGTTCGCTGGGTTACGTCGAAACCATCATCTCGCAATTTTCTTTTCAGCTCACTGGTTGATATTTTCTGCGGGATTCTGGGGATTTTGTGCAGCATCAGCAACTGCCGCAAAAATATGTTACTCATAAAAAACCTTCTAAGTAACGGTTTGTAACTATAGGAAATTATGTAGATTTTATCTGTGTCTATCCGTGTCCATCTGTGGTTCAACAAAAAAGTAGAAACCACAGATGAACGCAGATAAACACAGATTTGGTTCCTCTCACGTTACTTGTATATATGTGGCC
>WFRP01000109.1 GCA_015486505.1 Pseudomonadota bacterium
AAATCTTTAAACTAACCAAAAAAGGAGAGAGTCATGAAGAAAAGTACGAAAAAAGTATGGAAAAACAGACAAGGTTTCACCCTCATCGAATTAATGATCGTCGTCGCCATCATCGGTATTTTGGCCGCAGTTGCGATTCCGATGTATAAGATCTACATCCAGAAATCACGTTTTGCGGCGGCCTGTACGCCGACGATCCATGCAGTAGAGACCAATGCCGCCGCGCATTTCTCGATCAAGAATGAGTTTCCAACAAATAAAACCACACTGACGGCGGAGGCTTCTACCGTAGCGATTGATCTTGATTCTGCTACTACTACTGGTCATTATGTGTTTGTTTTGCAGTCTGGTAATGATACCATCGCGGATCTGATTACCGCTTATGGGGCGACCATAGAATGTATTGCGACAGTAGAGTCAGGGAAGATTACCGGGTGGACTAATTCCGGTGCTCTTGCCGAAGGACTTGGTATGGATTGAGCCTGTAGATGGTCATAGGGCCTGAGTTTGAATTAAAGAAGGGGCGTTGGTTGTAACCGGCGTCCCTTCTTTGAGTTGGAAGTGTGTATATTAGTCGGGGTGGGAGTTTTCAGGTGAAGATATTTTCGGAGAAAAGGATAGAATACCTGCTGTTGTCGGTAATTCTGATACTGATTGTGTCCTCCTATGCGAATACTCTTTACTCTCCGTTTGTTCTTGACGATATGCACAGTTTTGTTGAGCAGCCTCTGGTGCTCAATTTTGATTTTACATGGCAGAGCTTTCTCAATCTGGCCGGAACCCCTTTCGGCTGGAGGCGTTTTCTGCCGATATTGACTTTTGCCCTTGATCTGCAATGGGGCTCCGGCACGCTTATCGCGTTTCACATAACCAATATCATTATCCATATCCTTGCGACTTTATCCCTTTTTTTTCTGCTGAAATCATTATTTAATTTCATTGCTGATGATTATCCTGCTTTTTCAGGAGAGCGGCGCTTTACAACTTCGTTGATAATCCTGTTTACGGTCGGTCTTTGGTCCTTGAATCCGGTGCAGACCAATGCCGTAACCTATCTGGTACAGCGGATGACAGCGATGGCGGCTCTCTTCTATTTTCTTGCTCTGGGATGCTATCTGCGCGGTCGGGCGGCTCATCTGTGCAGGGTTGGTAATGGAAAAATTTTATTGTGGTACTTTTTAACGGCCCTGTTCGCGATCTGCGCTTTTATAAGCAAAGAAAATACCGCAACCTTGCCGGTGGTGATGGCTCTGGTTGAATTTCTCCTGGTTTGCGATGGTTCCATATCAAAGTTTTTCAAGAAGTATAAAGTGGTGTTGATTTTGGCAATCTTAGTATTGCTGCCGATTGTTTACTTCAAGTTGCCGGGGTTTCTGGAGGGGTACGGTAAACGTCATTTTACCCTTTCCGAACGGCTGCTGACGGAATTAAGGGTGGTTTCATCATATCTGTTTATCCTGCTGTTGCCCCTGCCGCGTTTTCTCAATCTGGAGCATGATCCGGTATTATCAACCTCTCTCTTTACACCGTTTTCGACTTTTGCCTCCCTGATTTTTCTATCGATTGTCGTAATTTGTGCGTGGCGGGTGAGAAAGCGTTACCCACTGATAACTTTTGCGATTTTCTGGTTCTTTATCAATCTTCTGATCGAATCCAGTTTTATTCCTCTGGAACTGGAGTTTGAGCATCGTCTCTATCTGCCGTCGGCAGGTCTTTATCTTGCGGTATCATTACTTGTCGCCGGGTTGATTAGCCGGTTTTTTTCGGGAAGGTCTGAGGATAGGCGCAATTTCCGAATAATAGTCGTTGCGTCTATCGTAGTCGTTTTGTCGGGACTGTCTCTTTTAACCTTTAAGCGCAATCTGGTCTGGCGGGACGCGGTTACTCTGTATAGGGATTGTGTACTCAAGTCTCCGAACAAGCCTAGATCCCACTCTAACCTGGCACGTGCCCTGGTTGAGCAAAAAGCGTATAAAGAGGTTATTGCCGAGTCTGAAAAAGCTTTGACACTGGGGGTTGAAGGGTACGAGTGTTACTGGGTTACCGCAACCAATCTTATTTTCGCCATCTCGGAAACGGGGGGGGGACGGCTCGCCATCGAAAGAGCGGAACAGCTTTTGGAAAGTTCTCCCGCCAATGCCAAACTTAACAGTTACGCATCTTTTTTGCACGATTTGGGTAAGATCTATATTGATGAGTCAATGTACCAGAAGGCTTATGGTATCTTTCTGCGGGGGTTTAAGCTGGCATCAAAAAATAGATATGCCGATCCGAGATGGAAAACTGACATGAACCGTTTTGCCGGAGATATTTTCTGTCTTTTGAATAAATGCGCTGCGAAGAATATATCTCTGGATACAGGCAAAATTATAGCTGATGACCCGAATCTGTCGGTTTATGAAAAAATGGCAAAGTTCAGTCTTGAGATGGATGTTCCTGAATTGGCGAGTCTGTATTGCCGGCGTAGCGCAGCCAAAGAAGGGAAAATGCCTCCGGGTTGCGTTGCTGTCAGTAAGGTGTTAAAAGAAAGGATCTCTCTGAATGCTGTGCAGAAATTGAAGGGAACGATAAAAACCAACTATTTTTATCACCCCTTTCGCAGCAAATTTAATTTCTATATGGCCGTGGCCTATGTTTTGGAAAAGGCCGGGCTGTCGGATTTTTTCCTGACAAACTACTGCTTGCAATCGGCGGCGGAATTACAACCGGATAACCCTGATGTTTACTTGCTGCGGTCTTGGGTCTGCTATCAAAAATCGCAGTTTGACAAAGCGATTTGTGAAGTTGATAAAGCCATAAACCTGGATCGTGAATATGCGCAACTCTGGGTAAATCGCGGATTGTATTGTGCGGGAGCTGGAAGAGGCAAAGAGGCTTTATCATGTTTTGCAAAAGCGAAAGAGTTATATCCGGATAATCCGAAAAATATTACACTTGACCGTATGCTTGTTGCAACTCACCCTAAAGCAGGTAAACCCGAAAATAAATAACCTCAAAAAATGCGCTGCAATATTAAACAGCAAGGGGGAATGATTATGAATAGTTTGAAAAGAAAATTTGTCGTTAGTCGTAAAGCCTTTCAGGTAAATCATTATGGCGGTTTTACACTGGTTGAATTGATGATTACTGTTGCCATTCTGGCGGTACTGGCGGCGGTAGCAATTCCGGCTTATTCCAATTATCTCAATCGCGCCAAACAGTCTGATGCAATAATTGGGTTGAAAGCTGCGCAGATGGCTGAGGAGCAGTATTACAGCGAGAATGGTGCCTATTCTTCAACGATAAATTTGTTACCAGGTTTTGCTGATAGTAATAATAAAAAGTATTATACTGATAAAAATTTAACTACAAGTACCGATTCGACGGAAAAAAAATTATATGTTAAAGGTAAAGATTATTATTATCTGAAGGTTGCCAGCGCCAATACAACATCATTCAAAATTGAGGCCAAAAGATGGTTCAAGGGAGCCGATACTATTGATTGTTGGAGTATTAACGAGACAAATATTGAACCTGTTAATGAATCTAATGGCATCAAAGGTTATTCGGTTTTCGGCTGGTTGTTCGACTAACGGCATCTTCTGACAAATTGATTGATAAGCGGATTTGACCTTCAACTAATATCGAGAACGCCGCGCCCTTTGCTTCGCCCACTTCGAGGGGGGACAGGCTTTACATGTTGCTGGGAAACGCAAATGTCAAGCCAGTCCCCGATCCCGAAGGGATGGGGCCAGGCTTGACTTATGGG
>WFRP01000110.1 GCA_015486505.1 Pseudomonadota bacterium
ATCGAGATTCCGGTGCCGCAGAAGACGATGTCGCCATCTTTGATCTCCCGCGCGGCGGCAATCGTCATCATCTCCCGCAGGCTGTAATTTAAGTCTGATTTTCCCATAACATTTTTTGTTAAGTTATTTTTTTCGTTACTTTATTGCGGCTGTTTTAACGGCCGCCGCGCTCAAGGCCGGTGGCGTAGCCGGTTTCGGAGTCGGCGGCCAGCGCCTGGCGGCGACTTGCCGGAATGCGCTCGCTGAACTCGCTCTGTGCGGCAGGATTAATGATGTTTTCAGCCAGGTATTTCCGGTAAAGCTTGTCGTCGGCCGCCACCTGCTGGTAGCTCAGTAAATACTCCGGGTCGTAATCATAGAATTTGTAACAGGCGGTCGGCCAGGCGCCCCAGGGCACCGGGATAACCGCGTCAACCTGGATAAACGGGATCTGATTATGATCCGGTTCCTGCTTGAGATAATCCTCGCTGACCAGCTCCTCACAGGTTATAATCAGATGGCGGGCGGCTTTAGCCTGTTCAACATCGGCAAAGGTTAAACCTTTGATCCGGCAATTGCCGCGCTGGTCAGCCTGCTGGACATGAATAATCGTGACATCAGGATTAATCGCCGGAACCAGCACCAGTTTCGGGGCCGCGCCCCATTCTCCGAAAGGGTTGGCGATTGTAACCAGTTTCCGCGGCGGCAATTTTTTATCCGCCGCGCGTAACTCTTCGGGAAAACCCGATTTTTTAATAATATCAGTACCAAGGCCCGACCGGGTCGGCAGGAAGGGCACGCCCATAGCTCCGGCCATAAAGCGTAAGGTCATCTGGTAATTGGAGTAGTCTTCAACCTGAAGGGTGCCGCTTTCCACCGCCTTGCGGAAGCGGATACAGGTCGGGGCAAAGCGGCCGCTGCCGGCATAGGCAATCTCCAGGCGTTTAACGCAGCCGGCGCCGATAAGTTCATCAACCCCCTGACCGTTGGAGTGGGCGTAGAGATGGAGATCTTTTTTGCGCTGCCGGATAATCTCATAAACCGCCGCCATCGGATTGCGATTGATCGTAAACCCGCCGATACTCAGGTGGCAGCCGTCCGGCACCAGGGTTTTGATGGCCTGGTCAAGGCTTGTAACTTTATTGCTTCCTGATTTCATTTTCAATCATTTCTTCCCGGCAATCAGAGAGCGAGGGCCTGTTTTTTACGGTAGACGGTGCCTTGAAAAACAGCCACCAGATCATTGTCGCTATCGCGGACTTCGACACTGTAGGTTGCCAGTTTGGGGTTTAAGGCAACCTCCCGGGCTTCGGCCGTCAGGGTGCCCCGGTTCGTCGCCTTGAGGAAGGAGATTGTCGCGCTGACCCCGACGGCAACGCTGCCGTGCGAATTTGAGGCAACCGCGAAGGCGAGATCGGCCAGAGTGAAAATAGCACCGCCGTGGGTAATATCAACTCCATTAAGATGCTTGTCGCTGATAATTAACTCAGCTTTGGCATAACCGGAACGAACTTCAAGGAGGGTGATATCGTTATGCGCGGCAAAGCGATCCTTTTTGAAAAACTGCTTGATCCTGTCCATAAAAATTGAATTTTCCTTCTGATGATTAATTTTATTTGATTTTAGTACCTTACAGGTTATTTTCTGCACCAAAAAACAAGATTTAATAGTTAGAAAATGTTCTGATAAGAGTACTTATTTGCGACCATCGGAAGTGCCCCTGGGTATGGGCCAAAAAGGCTCCGATTGGGTTGCGGGATTTGTTCCCGCATTGGATTCAGACGGTTTTATAAAGTGAATCCCGGCCCGGTGCAAGAAAAATATGCCGGGTAGCGGCTGGTTTTCAATAAAAAAGGTTGACGATATTTTGTTTTTAGTGTATTAGGACTATTTAGATACACTTTGTTTGTTAATTCTTGAAACAGGCTGGGTTTTGATTCGATACGAAAAAGAAATCCCGTCGGAATACTATGAATATGGAGGAAGTTATGGCTGATTTGAAAGGCAGTAAAACCGAAAAGAATATTCTCGCCGCCTTTGCCGGTGAGAGTCAGGCCCGCAATCGTTACACCTATTTCGCGAGCAAGGCGAAAAAGGAAGGCTATGTGCAGATTGCCGAAATTTTTGCCGAAACCGCGGATCAGGAGAAAGAGCACGCCAAACGTCTGTTTAAATTGCTTAAGGGCGGTGAGGTTGAGGTTTGCGGCTCCTTCCCGGCGGGTGTCGTCGCATCAACCCTGGAAAATCTTAAAGGTTCGGCCGCCGGTGAGAATCACGAGCATACCGAAATGTATCCGGAATTTGCGGTAACCGCCAAAGAAGAAGGTTTTGATGATATTGCGGCCATCTTTACTGCAATTGCCGTCGCTGAAAAACAGCACGAAAAACGTTTTCTGGCTCTGGCTGCCAATATTGAAGCTGGCAAGGTTTTTAAGCGTGACGGCGAAGTCGTCTGGCGCTGCCGTAACTGCGGCTATCTCCACAGCGGCAGCGAAGCCCCGGAAATCTGCCCCGCCTGCGCCCATGCCCAGGCCCATTTTGAGCTTTTGGGTGAAAATTACTGATCTGTAGTAGATTTATGTGAAATCCAAACGGCCAACTTACAAAAATAAGTTGGCCGTTTTTTTGGCATCACCGTTTTTCTCTCCTTGCTATTTTACTCAAGGAGCCAATTGGTAACCGGTTTAACCTCAATCCATTCAGGAAGATTTTCAATGAAGGGGCTTGTCTCTCTAACTATTAATATGCCATGTTCACTTCTAAGCCTTTGCCGGGCTTTTTCAAGCCCCTTTAACTCTCGGTTAAGGTTGTCCCGATGTAAAATCTCAACCACCTGTACCGGAATTAAATTTCCCGCTCTGGTGGGAACAACAAAATCACACTCATAACCATTTTTTAAAAAATGAATATCTTCGGCATCCTTACGCAGCTTGGTAAAAACCAGATTCTCAAGGAACTGTCCCCGATCTTCTGAAAAAGAGAAGCGGGTCGCTGAGGCAAAACCATTATCATAAAGGTAAATTTTACGGTTACTCATCTCTCTTCTTATCAGAGAAGGATCATACTTCTCGACCGCAGTCACCATATAAACTGAAAATATCTGCTCAATCAGCCGGTAAATGGAATCCTTGCTGATCTTAACCCCTCGTGATTTCAGATCATTATAAAATTTGTTAACTGAAAATTCTTTAGTAAATGATGCTATAAGGCGTTTGCTTAAATATTTCAGAACGAAAGCGTCGCGAATCTCATAACGATCCAGCAGATCTCGATAGAGCATTACATTAAAATATTCCTGCAAAACATCAGGTTTAAAACGGGCTTCAATTTCAACCAGCTCCGGGTAGCCTCCCCAAACCAGATATTCGGCAAAGCTATTCTGAATTCTGGCCTGGTTTCTGGTTGAATATTGATCTTCGGGGTCGATATCCTGAAAGGTCAGAAATTCATGAAATGAAAGCGGCATTATCTCAAAAGAGAGACTGCGGCCGCGCAGTGACGTGGCGATTTCCTGCGAGAGCATCCTGGCATTTGAACCGGTAAGAAATATTTTCTTACTTACCGTGTCATAGATCCGACGAACGTACTTTTCCCAACCGGACAGTTCCTGGATTTCATCAAAAAACAGATAGATATCATCTAAATCCTGCTCTGGATAGAGCTCAAGGTAAGCCCCAAGAATTTGATCATAATCGCTCTCAAGTTCAAGGCGTTCATCCTCAAAATTAAGATAAATAAACTGCGTCCTTTGAACGCCACGCTCTTCCAGGGCGGCCATCAGTTGAAAAAAATACCAGGTTTTTCCGGCCCGACGCGGCCCGACAATGGTTACAATCTTCCCTAAATCAAGCGGAACCTGTAACTGCCGGGGCTTAAACGAAGGCAAAGGACGTGTGTGAAAATCCTTGATAATAGTTTTTAGGATCTGTTTCATGATTTCTACATTTTCCTTATTTAAGGGAAAATGTCAATAGTTATTTTCCTTATCATACCTTATGTTCTTAGATATGCCCATCACATGCCTGACCATTGCATATATCTGTCCCGGGAGCCAACGTAATACTGGCTGGAACCACAAACCGTCGCCAGATTTCCGGTTCAATATCAATCAAGCTTATTTCGGGAGAGTCTTAAAGCCGGAACAGCGACAACGGCACCGCGAAATATGCCCTTTCCCTGCCGGCAAAAGGTAGAAATCTTGCCCCGGTATAAAAAATTATTCCATACTTAAATTGCTCTCCGACCAACTCGCTAAGCTTGTTCAGGCCCTTAAAGTCTTGTTCTCGAATCGTACTTGAGGCTTTTACTTCAATACCAATTATACGACCATCACTTTGTTCAAGAACAATATCTACTTCATTTTTTCTTTTATCACGAAAATGGTAGATCTGCACAGGCTCTTGCGCCCATGCCATCTGTTTGAAGATCTCCATTACAACGAAACTTTCGAGCAAGCCACCGTAAAAAGATGAATTGAGTAATTGCTGCTTTTTATTTATTCCCAGTAAGTGGCATGCCAACCCGCTATCAACCATGTGTAGTTTAGGCATCTCAATGGTTTGACGTTTGGCCCGATTTTTAACGTAGGGGTAGATGCGTTTGACAATAAACATCCACTCTAAAACTTCAATATAGGATTTTACGACTTTGTCGTTTTGAGCCAGGTCGTTAGCTATGCCGGCATACTTCAATAGATTGCCGCTGAGTCCGGCGAGATATGGAATCAGGGCCCCAAGCTTAGTGTGATAATCGCCTTTGGCGCTATAGACAGTCTCAAAATCTTTGAATAAACGACCTTGAAGATAAGATTGGAACCAGATCTGTCGTGAGCGGGGTTTCTTGTCTTGCAGTTCAGGATAACCGCCATCAATCAAGCTTTGGAGCAGCTGTTCACGGCTAAATAGGGGTAATTGATCAGGCAGAGACAGGTTGTCTGCGAGCAGGCAATCGATTACATTAAAACCGGTGCCAACCTTTTCGGTAACCGATAGCGGGTAAAGTTCGGCTCTGGCCATGTGTCCCGGCAGAGCTTCCTGAGTTTTAGCCGAGCTGAAAATATCGGCAGATCCGGTTAGAAAAAAACGACCTCTTTCGTGGGGCGACAGGAGATCTGAATGCAATTTAATGGCTGCAATTAACTCCGGAACATATTGAAATTCATCCAGGACTACAGACTTTTTTGCAAAACTCTCTATAAAACCGTGCGGGTCTGTCTGCGCGGAATAAAGAGCTGTACGTTCATCCAGAGAGATGTACTGCATCCCCAGATCCCGGGCAATTTTACGAGCCAGAGTAGTTTTCCCGGCTTGCCTCGGCCCGGTCAGATAAAGGATGCGGAACTCCTGCAGCAGTTCTTTAAGCAATCTTTCGCTATAGCGTGTGTACATGATCACCCCCGCACTATTTTACGAGAATAACGTTAACATAATACGAGTTATAACACAGCATAATACGAGTTTCAAGCGATTATGTTCAGCTGCTGTTGATTACTCCAAAAACCGGTTGGCAACTTTTTCAACCTCTATCCAGTCAGGAAGATTATCAGTGAAATGACTTCAGGCTTACAATGTTTTCCTTGTTATTAAAAATCTCGCCATGGCAGATACCGGTCGCGGGACCAGCGCAGATACATCATCAGCCCCCAATTTGCTTCGTCTGAGTCAAATCTTTCGCTGTCATAGTCCCCGCCGGCCCATTCCACCAAAGTTTCATGTTCTTCATGATCGGGATCTTTCAAGGCTTTGCAAAATTCATAATAGCCCGGTACACCTCCAACATCCTCGGGCGGGCAAGCTCCGGCACCATCAAGGCATTCAATTTCGGTACGTAATTCCGGATTAAAATAGCGACTCTCCTCAATAGTCAGCTCATGTTCCCATTCGTCTCCAAAGTCGTATAGATAGGAAAATGTGCGGCCCTTCTGTTTGATTAGATCACCAAGTCGGTATCTGCCGCATACAAGACCATCCTCTTCCGATTCCGGGTATTCCGTATACCGTTTTTTACCGATCGTAAATTCATGAATATGAGTATCAGTCCAGCCCATTACAATCTGGATTACATCATGCAGACGATCCAACGTAATACTGGCCGGAATCACAAACCGACGCCAGATTTCCGGTTCAATATCAAGCAGCCTGATTTTCAGTAAATAGAGTCGTTTGTTCATGGTTTCACCTCAAAGAGTCAAAAGTTTAATTTTTGGTAAGTTATTCAACCTACGCAGAAACACACAGACAGAAGTATTATAAAATGCAGTCAACCCACAACCTGGGATTAGCGAATAAAACTTGGCAGCTTCATCTGAAATTTGAACCATATTGGTAATTGTAAAATTGAGGTTTATCCCGGTTTTTAATTCTTGATATCACTATTTTTCGATTTCATTTTGTAACCTTGTCCACAACGGTTTAAGTTGTTTCTTTATTGCTCCTGACTCCATAATTTCAGCACTTTTCAATCCATACCTGACAAAATTTCTTCTGCCGAGATGTGAGTATCGTTCATAAATTTTTCTTTTGTAAAGAGCTTGCTTTGACTGACCATTATTTTTTCTTATCTCATTGTATTTTATTTTAGTCAATTTTGCTAACTTGACACCAGACTTCATTCGCTCGGAAAACCTCGCAAGAGCAGCGGACCTAATTAATTTGTGCTGACCGTCAAAAATAAATCCGAGATACTGTAGAGGTTTGTCACAGGTCAGTTGCCCTTGAATAATTTTGTATTCAGATGATTTGGTTTTGTCTTGATTTATATTGAGCTTTAATTTTTTGATTTCTCTGCTAATTATCTCAATAATTTCATCTTTTTTCGCAATGGGAACAATACATAAAATATCATCACAGTACCTGAAATAAGAACCATCAATTCGAGTCATTAAATTTGATATAATTTCATCAAATTGGGTCATATAAATATTCGAAAGTAACGCACTTATTGGAGAACCTTGCGGAATGCCTTTTGAGGTATTGTTGACATTGATCATTCCACTGCTTCTTACAATTTTGCGAAATTGTTTAGGCTCGCAAATCCTTTGGTTACTCCTGGGCGGGTTGTTTTTTGAAATTCCAAAAGCTTGATATAATTTATCTTTGTTGACTTTTGAAAATTTTGTTAGAGATCTAAAGACCCTGTAATGATCTTCAGGCAATTGTTCAGTTTCAAGAATTCGGCACCACGACTCTTTAAGGATTGAATGATTTAAATTATCAAAAAAACCTTCAATATCAAAGGCTATGGCCGCACAATCTTTTCTTTTTATGATTTCATTGAAAGCCTCATTGGCAAATTCAATATTATTTTTGCCGAGCTTTCTAAAAGCAAGGACGTTATTTTCTATTCCAATTCTCTTCAAAAGGCTTTCATAAGATTCACTTAGTAGATGGGCATAATATGTGTAGATATGCGAATCCACATGTGAAGCATATGAAACTGGCCTCAATTTTTCTTTAATGAATAGAGATTGCCCATCATCACCTTTACGAATTTTTTTGCTTTTGATTTCATAGGCGATGAAAGGATAAAAAGAGTGTCTTTTAACTCGCTCTGGTGAAGTGACAATTGATTCGGCCTGTTTAACACCTATAGGTAGGTCGAAATGGGTGTAGCCTCGTGCTTTATACCAAGGGAAATCGTAAGTAGATATTGACATTCACAATCCATATAGGTTCTGCAAAACCGGAAGGGAATCGGACTGCGGCCATCCAAATATCCCTTCCGGCTTAACCAAAGGTTTTCAACCCCATCCGTACCCAAAAAGGTACGCGCCGCTACTGTACAGAATGTGTTATGCTAACACTATGGAGGATATAATTATGCTTATAGAAACATTACTAATCCCAACCATTTGCCGGATATCAAGATATCAGCGATGCCTGAGCATCAACTTTATGTTTGACATCCTGTGCCATCCCCCGTTGTCTACACAACGGGCAAAATCAATAATATTTA
>WFRP01000111.1 GCA_015486505.1 Pseudomonadota bacterium
AAGCAGCCGGGTCCAGCCCTCCGCCATCTGGCTGCGACAGGAATTACCCGTACAAAGAAACAGCAGGTTGATTTTTTCAGTCATGATTTTTCATCCTTTTGAGCTGACTTTAGATGTCGTTTTCTTGGCGAGGGTCGTATTTTTTAGTGAAATTCAGACTCAGGTTTTGTAGATTAAATAGAGTCCGCCGAGCATGACTAAAAAGGCACAGGCTTTTTTGAGAAAAAATGCACTTTGGGATTTTTCATTCCAGTTAAGATAGCTCTGCAGAATTTCGGTAAAGGTGCCGGCAAGGATGATGACCGAGCAGTGGCCGATGCCGTAGGCCAGAAGCAGGGCTATGGCGTAGATTGTTTGAGTGGCGGCAATCTTGAAGGTTATTGCCAGCATCGGCGCCATGTAAGCAAACGTGCAGGGGCCTAAAGCGATGCCGAAAATCAGACCGAGGAGAAAAGCGGCCATAAGTCCTTTCTGTTTGATTTTCAGGGTGCTGGGCGCACTCCACTCAAGAGCAATAACATCAGCAAGTTGTAAGGCAACAATCAAAAAGATTGCGGCCACGCCATAATTGGCGTAGGGGCCGAGATCGCCCATCATCCGGCCTGCAGCCCCGGTCAGGGCCCCGATAACGGCAATCGTCAAAAGAATGCCGACCGCAAACAGGGTTGCAATTAAAGCGGCCCGGCGCACCGACATCCGCCCCTGTTTGTCAATGTAGCCGACAATCAGCGGAATACTTGCCAGGTGGCAGGGACTTAAAATAATACTTAAAATCCCCCAGATGAAAGCGGCGAGCAGGGCGATGGCCGGGGTGCCGGTGACCGCCTGTCCCAGAGAGCTGAATAAGCCGGCGAGCCGGCCGGAGTCAGTCGGGGTTGAGGTTGCCGCCTGGTCATTGCCGGTAAAGTCGTAACCTAAGCGCTGCCATTGTTTGATGATCTCCGCTTCCGGGAAAAAACCTTCATGACGGAAGATTTGCTGACCGTCAGCCGCCATAAATATCTGGGTCGGAATCAGTTTGATGTGATATTTGCGGCCGATCTCCGGTTTTAACGTGACGTCCTTAAATTCAACCCGAAACTTATCCGCGTAGCCTTGCTCCAGACTTGCCAGAACTTTTTCCATCATCTGGCAGGGAACGCAGGTAGTTGAGCCGAGTTCGAGCATCAACGGCAGTTTTTGGGACCCTTCCAGGTTTTCAGAGTGCCGGGTTTCCGGGGTTGGTTCTAAACTGCGCCGATTGGGGCTCAGATAGAAGGCCGTAACGGCGAGCATCAAGGTGATTAGAGCCAGAATCCAGCGTTGCCAATTTTGCATGAGTATTTAAAGTCCCTTGGTGAAATCGCTGACATTTTTCTGAATGTAGCTGATAAATTTATCCTGAGGGCCATGCAGAAGCTTCCAGACTTTGTCGAGAACTTTATAGCGCACGATTTTGCCGTTCTTAATCTCAACCACGACCGGAAACTTGGAGCGGGTGTGGAAATCGGTCAGGAAATGGTGGTTCTCAGGATCATCCACATTGACAGCGGCAAAACTCAGTTTGCCCTGGTCAATAAGTTTTTGAAAAGCCGGTTTGATCGTGTTCTTTTCTCCGGTTGCCGGATTTTCCACCACGCCGCCGAGAACCGCCGCCTGAGTCAGATCACCGATGCTGTTGCAGGAAAAACAGCGAAAGGTATTGTGTAAATAGTACACCTGAATCCGATGGCTCGGTACGGCCGGGGCCGGAGTCGCGGCCAGAACCGGGTTAATAAGTCCGAAAGCGCAGATAAAGGTTATTGACAGTAGCAGGATGGTATGTATTAATTTGTTTGACATTGCGAGATCCTCTTAAATTTAATGGTTTAATGTTTGTTGGCTTTCAATGTGGGCTAACCCCGCCCACAATCCAAAATTTTACGTTTCAACCGAAGAGTGGTGCCGGGCTTGACATTTGCGTTTCCCAGCAACATGTAAAGCCCGGCATCGGTTACAGAGAGGCGAAGCCTAAGCTCACTCTCTCTCGATTTTAATTTATTCAAAATAAAGCGTTATCTATGCAACTCAAATTGCTTGTCTTTTGACAGACTTTCAGATTTAAGGCACTAATGCGGGGACAAATCCCGCAATCCAAGGGTCTTTTATGCCCTGCAATCAAGTACTTTACAGGTTATTTTCTTGTCAGGAGTCAGCAAACCATTTTTCGGTTCGCAAACAGATTCTGACCAGCATCAACATGACCGGAACTTCAATCAGGACGCCGACAACGGTGGCCAGGGCGGCCCCGCTGGCGAGGCCGAAAAGCATTACCGCGGTCGCAATCGCAACTTCAAAATGATTTGAAGCCCCGATCATGGCGGCCGGGGCCGCATCTTCATACTTGAGTTTAAGCAGCCGGGCTAAACCGTAACCCAGGCAGAATATAAAAACCGTCTGAACAAAAAGCGGAATGGCAATCCAGAGAATTGTCAGCGGTTTGGCAACGATAGTTTCGCCTTTGAACGAGAAGAGCAGGACCAGAGTTGCGAGCAGGGCGATGACGGTTATCGGGGTCAGGATATGCAGGAATTTTTCTTTGAACCAGACTTCGCCTTTAGTGGCAATTATCCATTTTCGGGAGATAAAACCGGCGGCCAGCGGCAAGGCGACATAGATTACGATTGAGAGCAGCATGGCCTGCCAGGGTATCGGCAGACGTCCGACTCCGAGCAGGAAACCGCCTAAAACCCCGTAAAGAACCAGCATCGTCAGGGAGTTGATGGCAACCATCAGCAGGGTGAGGCCGTCATTGCCCCGGGCAAGATAGCCCCAGACCAGAACCATAGCCGTGCAGGGAGCGATGCCGAGCAGAATACAGCCGGCGAAATAGCTGCGCCAGAGTGGTATTTGCAGCATTTTGATGCCATCGTGCAGAACTACAGTGCCGACCCCGTGACTGGCACCGACCGCCAGATCAAGGCCGAAAGGCATCTTGACCAGATCGGTGGCTTCGGCACCGATGAAGCCGCGAAACAGAAAACCGAGAAAGAAGATCGCGATAGCGTACATCGTAAACGGTTTTATGCACCAGTTGACAAACAGGGTTAAAAGTACCGGCTTGCCGCTTTTACCGGCTTTGATAACCGATCCGAAATCAATTTTAACCATAATCGGGTACATCATCAAAAAGAGGCAGACAGCAATCGGAATCGAGATTACCGGGGCACCGTTAACATAGATTGCCATGCCGTCAAGCTGATGGGCCAAATCCGGCGCCAGTTTACCGAGCATGATGCCGCCAACGATACATAATGCAATCCAGACGGTCAGATAGCGTTCAAAGATACTGGTCATTTGCCGCTCTTTCATGTGCATCTCCAAATTAATTTCCGGTTGAACTTTTGTAACGATTCAGCCGAATCCGGGGTCGGGCGCGGTTTTTCTCCGCTAGGCGTTAAGATTTCTGTTTTTCCTTACGCTCGCTGCGCCCGCCTTGCAAAACTCGCTTACGCTCAAACAGTTGCAATGCTGATGGGCTCCCGCTCGCTGGGAAAAACAACGAAATCGTTTCCGCAACCGCTTACGAAAAACTACCCCCTCCAGAAGGTGGGGGGTAAAATTTGGCTGAATAGTTACGAATTTTTTACGAGTACACCAACTTTACAAGTTTTAACTTAACCTCTTTTCGGTAGCTATTTGGCTATTTTACCAATTGTAAAAGTAGATGTCAAGTCAAAATTTCCGATGAATTTGATTATGTATTATGACATCCTCAGACGTAAATATTCGACTTACTTGGACTGGCAGTAAAGTTACAGAGAAAACAAACGAACTTTGCTTCGCCCTGCTTCGCACGGGGACAGAACTGAAGGTCTGTCCCCACTTTTGAGCAGTTTGGAAGTAAATCCGAATATTTACCCTCAGACAAACTGAGACGTTAAATTATATGGTGTTTTTTTAATTTTTCCCAGAGGTTTTTCCGCGAGATATGGAGGGTTTGCGCAGCAACACTTTTCTTGTTTTGACATAGTGTTAAAACATTACTCAGGTAGATTCTTTCAAATGATGCAATAACTTCCTGGTATGGGGCATCAAGATCGAATAAACCAAAAAGGCGCTGCGCTGATTTACCATTACCGGCAAGGTTGTTAAGCATAGTTTCATCAAGGGTTTCATGGTCATTGCTCATCACTATAATAGAATAGATGATATTCTCTAATTCCCGAACATTACCCTGATAATCACGAGTCTGCAATAAAAACATAAGTTTTTCGGAAACAGAAAATTTACGCTGCATCTTATAACCATATTTACGGATGATAAAATCGACCAGTAGAGGAATATCTTCACGTCGCTCATTCAGGGCCGGTAATTTAAGGTGGACAATATTGAGACGAAAAAAAAGATCTCTTCTGAAGGTGTTGGCATCAACCGCCGCGGTCAGGTCTTTCTGAGTGGCCGCAATAATGCGGATATCAAACTTTACTTCCTTGCTGCTGCCCAGTGGAGTCAAAACCTTCTCTTCAATTACCCGCAGCAGTTTGCTCTGGAGGGCTAAGTCAAGGTCACCAATTTCATCAAGCAGCAGAGTGCCGCCATCAGCTGCCAGAATTTTGCCGGGATATTTCTTTACCGCTCCCGTGAAAGCTCCTTTTTCATAACCGAAGAGTTCACTTTCAAGCAGGTTCGCCGGAATTGCCGCACAGTTGATTTTGATGTACGGCCCGTCCCGGCGTGAACTCAGCTTTTGCAGTGCATTGGCGAACAACTCCTTTCCGGTGCCGCTCTCTCCGGTGATCAGGACATTGCAATCGCTGTCAGCAACGGTACGCACAATTTCAAAAAGTTCTTTCATTTGCGAACTCTTTCCGACGATACCCATAAAAGTGTTATCGCTTTCAAGCAGTGAACCGATCTCGGCAAGTTCTTTCTCTTTTGCTTGAAAACTGAGAAGCTTCTCAATCCGGAGAAAAAATTCTTCCATTGCGAAAGGTTTAGCAATGTAATCATCGGTGCCCGCTTTCATAGTTTTAACGGCATTGTCAACATTGGCATAAGCGGTCATCATAATAAATTTACAATAGTTTTCTCTGCTTCTGACCTTTTTTAAGACCTCCAGTCCGGATTTGCCCGGTAAGTTAACGTCAGAAATTACCAGGGAAAAATCACGTTCATCCAGTAGAGATAAAGCCTCCTCAGCAGTTTTTACGAGGGTTGTATGGTAACCTTCGTCCAGTAATGCATCCTGCATACTGATGGCAAAAATTTCATCATCTTCTACTAATAAAATTTCTATTTGTCGGTTGGAATTCTGATTGTAAATTTTGTCCATTCTCCATGCTCACTGGTTAAGGCTATGGTATAGTTCATAGCAGAAACTATGCCATCAACGATAAACAAACCGAGACCATTGCCTGACCCAGATGGTTTCGTTGTAAAAAACGGGGCAAATATTTTTTCCTGGGTTGCAGCATCAATGCCGCAGCCATTATCAAAAAAAGAGATAATTATATTTTCCTCCTCAACTGCAATAGTAATAGCCAGAATCTTTTCCGCTGCTGTCTCTTTATCTTTCAGGGAATCGATGGCATTTATTGCCAGGTTCAGGAAGACCTGAATGAGGTTGTATTTGTTGCTGTAAATAAACAGTTCTTCGGGAGCCTTAACCGACAGAGTAATCCGGTTACTGCTTAATTGTGACTTGAGAAATTCCAGACTTTCATCGAGAACATTTTTCAGATTGAGCCGGCTGAACGCATGACTTGAGGTGTTGGTGAGATTTAACAAGCGTTGAATGAGGTTGTTGATCAGGTCAACTCCGGTCTCCATTAAATTGAGGTATTTTATTTTTTTG
>WFRP01000112.1 GCA_015486505.1 Pseudomonadota bacterium
AATAAGTACTCTTATCAGAACATTTTCTGATTATTAAATCTTGTTTTTTGGTACAGAAAATAACCTGTAAGGTACTAATGCGGGAACAGATCCCGCAACCCAAACGGAGCCTTGCGGCCCGCAAATAAGTACTCTTATCAGAACATTTTCTTGTTTTTTCAAACCGAAAATAACCTGTAAGGTACTAATCAAAATTAGACCTGCATTTTCATCTTGACCACCAGCAAGTTTAATGAATGGCTGGCTGAAACGCCGCTTCGCTGACCTGTACCGGGGACAGATTTGAGATCTGTCCCCAGACCGAGACCAGCTGAAGTTTACGCCTCTTTAAGTTTTTCAACCAGAACCGGAATAACCTTGTTGAGGTCGCCTTCGATACCGTAATCGGCAACGTTGAAGATATTGGCTTCGCCGTCTTTGTTGATGCCGACAATGTATTTGGAAGTGCCCATGCCGGCCAGATGCTGGATCGCGCCGGAGATTCCGGAAGCAATATAGAGGTTGGGGCTGACAACCTTACCGGTCTGACCCACCTGAGCGGAATGATCACGCCAGCCGGCATCAACCGCGGCGCGGGATGAACCAACCGCGGCGCCCAGGGTATCGGCAAGTTCTTCAATCAGTTTGAAACCTTCAGGTCCACCAAGACCCCGACCGCCGGAACAGATAATGTCGGCTTCGGTCAGTTCCGGCCGGTCACCGGAAACCTTGTTAACGGCCTTGACCGTAACTTTGGCGGCCGGAATTTCAGGAGCAAATTCAGCTACGGTGCCAGTCCCTTCAGCTTCCGTGATCGCGAAAACGTTCGGCCGCAAAGTCGCCATCCGGATAGCACTGGAAATCTTGAAGGTACCGATTGCTTTACCGGCATAAACCGGGTGTTTGAAAGTGTAGTCACCATCAGCAAAAATAACCTCGGTGCAGTCGCTGACCAGACCGCAGTCGGTAATACCGGCGGCGCGGGCCGCCAGTTCACGACCGACCACACTGTGCCCCATCAGCACCAGAGCCGGGCTTTCCTGAGCAATAAAAGCCGCCAGCACCGCGGCATAGGTTTCGGTGGTGTAGGCCGCCAGGGCTTCATTATCGGCAAGCACAACCTCATCCGCGCCATATTTTTTCAGCTCATCCGCGCAGGCACCAATCCCGCTGCCGATAACCAGGGCTTTCACAGTGTCGCCGGCCGCCGCCGCCAGGCGTTTGCCTTCGCTTAAGGCTTCGAAAGCAACTTTGCTCAATTTTCCATCGCGCTGTTCCGCGCAAACAACAATACTCATTATCTTAATCCCCCTTAAATTACCTTAGCTTCGTTTTTGAGTAAGTCAACCAGTTTAGCAACCACTTCATCAACCTCACCGGTCAATTTCTGACCGGCTTTACGGGCCGGCGGAAGTTCGGCTGAAATCATCTCTACCTTTGTAGCCACATCATCGGCGCTCAAGCCGAGATCAGCCAGAGAGATAACCTCAAGCGGTTTGCGTTTGGCTTTCATAATGCCCGGCAATGAAGGGTAACGCACTTCATTAAGGCCTTTCTGAGCGGCAACCAGAGCCGGCAGGGCCATTTCCAGATCTTCAGTACCGCCGTCAATCTCGCGGGTAACTGAAATTTTACCATCGGCTAACTCTATCGCGGTAACCACGTTGGCCAGAGCGATGTCGAGTTTGGCGGCCAGGCGTGAAGGAACCTGAGCAACCCCATCATCAACTGCCTCTTTACCGGCGAAAATAATATCAAAACCAGCTTCCTTGTCACTCAGCAACTTGGCCAGGGCCACGGAAACCGCATGGCTGTCGGCATTAGCCAGGGCCGGATCATTGATGAGAACCGCCCGGTCGGCGCCCATTGCCAGAGAGTAACGCAGAGCTTCCTGAGCCGAATCGCCGCCAACGGTAACAATCACAACTTCACCGCCATTGTTCTCTTTGGTCTTGATCGCTTCTTCAACCGCAAATTCATCGTAAGGATTAAGGATCAGGTTGACCCCTTCATCAGAGATTTGACCATCCGCACCGATAACAATCTTGGCTTCGGTGTCGAAAGTCTGTTTGATACAAGCTACAATTTTCACAACAATACCTCCTTTTTAAAAGTTAACCAAACTACCTGCAACCTAACTTAAAATATTTGTCGCAATTACCAGACGCATAACTTCACTGGTCCCCTCATAGATTTCCGTAATTTTGGCATCCCGGAAATAACGCTCCAGCGGATAATCGGTGGTATAACCGTAACCGCCGAGAATCTGGATACCCTGGGTCGCCGCTTTCATCGCGGTTTCCGCCGCCATCAATTTTGCCATCGCCGCCTCTTTACTAAAGGATTTCCCCTGGTCTTTAAGATAAGCAGCCCGGTGCGTCAGAAGGCGCGCCGCCTCATACTGGGTCGTAAGATCAGCCAGCATCCACTGAATTGCCTGCAGTTTGGCAATCGGTTTCCCGAACTGCACCCGCTCTTTGGCGTAAGCGGTGGCATCTTCAATCGCGGCCCGGGCAATCCCCAAAGCCTGAGAAGCGATCCCGATGCGGCCGCCGTCAAGCGTCGTCAGCGCGACCTTGAAACCTCTGCCCTCCTCACCCAGAAGATTATCCTTGGGAATCCGGCAATCTTCAAAAACGAGTTCGGCGGTTGAACTGCCGCGAATCCCGAGTTTGTCCTCCAGAGTCCCTACACTGAAGCCGGGATTATCCAGTTCGACAATAAACGCGCTCAGACCGCGATGCCCTTTGGACTTATCGGTCGCCGCGATCAAAATACAGTAATCAGCTTCATTGCCGTTAGTGATAAAGATTTTCCGGCCGTTAATAACCCACTCATCACCATCAAGAACCGCAGTAGTGGCAAGATTTGCCGCATCAGAACCGGCATTCGGCTCGGTCAAACCGAGACAACCGAGTTTCCGGCCGCTGGCCATATCCGCCAGATATTTCTGCTTCTGCGCTTCGGTTCCGAAAATTTTAACCGGATCACAGGCCAGAGAGTTATTAACCGACACAATAACCCCGGTTGCAGCACATTGCCGCGAAATCTCTTCAATCGCAATCGAGTAACAGATGTTGCTCATACCGGAGCCTTCGTAATCGACCGGAACGCTAACCCCCATCAACCCGAGTTCGCCAATTTTTTTGACGTTGGCCGCGGGGAATTTATGCTCTTTATCGACCTCCTTGGCGATCGGTTTCAGCTCTTTTTCGGCAAAGTTGCGCACCATCTGCAACATCATTTTTTCTTCTTCAGTATAGACAAATTCCATTTCATAAGCCTCTTGAAAATAAATTATTTACTGTAATCGTAGAAGCCGCGACCGCTTTTGCGCCCGTAAAAACCGGCATCAACATACTTCTTCAACAATGGGCAGGGCCGGTATTTACTGTCACCTAAGCCTTCGTGCAGAACATTCATAATTGCCAGACAGGTATCAAGCCCGATCAGATCGGCTAAAGCCAGAGGGCCCATCGGATGATTCATACCCAGCTTCATTATATTATCAATATCTTCCGGCCGGCCAACACCTTCAAAAAGACAGTAAATTGCCTCGTTAATCATCGGCACAAGAATCCGGTTGGCAACAAAACCGGGGAAATCGCTGGCTTCACAGGGATTTTTACCAAGTTTCTTCGCAAGTTCAACCACCGCGTCATAAGTTTCATCGGTAGTTGCGAGCCCCTTAATAACCTCGACCAGTTTCATCACCGGAACCGGATTCATAAAATGCATACCGATCATTTTCCCGGGGCGTTTAGTGGCCGCGCCAATCTTTGTAATCGAAATCGACGAGGTGTTGGAAGCAAGGATTGCGCCTTCCTGACAAATTTCATCAAGTTGAGCAAAAATATCAAGTTTGATCTTCTCATTTTCGGTTGCGGCCTCAACCACAATATCAACATCTTTCATAGCGGCAAGTTCAGTTGTGGTCGCAATCCGCCCCAGAACCGCGTCCATCTCCGCTTGTTCCATTTTACCTTTGTCAACCGAACGTTGAAGATTTTTCCTGATTACCGCCATGCCGTTTTCAACAAACTTCTCCGCGATATCGTGCATCACCACATCAAGACCCGCCTGGGCGGCAACCTGAGCAATCCCGTTGCCCATCTGACCGGCGCCGATAACCCCAACTTTTTTGATTTCCATAATAGCTTCTCCGTAAATAAAGGGTGAAGGGTAAAATTTGCCGACTATCTTCTTTCAACCACCATCGCGGCCCCCTGACCGCCACCGATGCAGAGCGCGGCGAGGCCGCGTTCGGCATCATTTTTCTCGAGCGCGGTTAACAGAGTAACCAGAATCCGGGCCCCGGAGGCCCCAATCGGATGTCCGAGGGAGATACCGCTGCCGTAAATATTGGTTTTATCCATATCGATCTTCAACTCACGCACACAGCCGATTGCCTGGGAAGCGAAAGCTTCATTGAGCTCAAAATAGTCAATCGCATCAAGACTCATATCCAGCCGGGAAAGCAGACGGTTAATCGCCGGCACCGGGCCTAAGCCCATATAGGCCGGGTCGAGGCCGCCGGACTGAAAACCTTTAATTACAGCTTTGACTTCCAGGCCCAGCTCCGCGGCTTTTTCCGGCGTCATCAGCAGAAAGGCTGCCGCCGCGTCGTTGATCCCGGAAGCGTTCCCGGCAGTAACCGTACCATCCTTCTTGAAAGCCGGGCGTAATTTACCCATTTTCTCAACCGAAGTCTCCATCGGCCGCTCATCGACCGCGAAAGCAATCGGGTCCTTTTTGCGCTGCGGAATCATCACCGGAACAATTTCATCAACAAAAACTCCATCAGCAATCGCTTTACAGGCGCGCTGGTGACTTAAAGCCCCAAGTTCGTCCTGCTCCAAGCGGGAAATCCCGTAAAGTTCGGCAATATTTTCCGCGGTCACTCCCATATGGTAACCGTAAAATATCTCCCAGAGGCCGTCATTAACCAGCAGATCGACCATTTCGGCATTCCCCATCCGCGCGCCCCAGCGCGCCGCCGGCATTGCGTAAGGAATCCGGCTCATATTTTCCATACCCCCGGCAATCATAATTTCATTTTCACCTGAAGCAATCGCCTGAGCGGCTAAAGCGACCGCTTTCAAACCGGAAGCGCAAACTTTATTAACGGTATAGCCGCCGGCCTCACGCGGCAGACCGGCGCGAATCATCGCCTGCCGGGTAACGTTCTGGCCCTGCGCGGCGCCAACCACATTCCCCATAATCACTTCATCGACCTGCAGCCCGGTAAAAGAACTCGCCCAATTACTATATTCAGCTTCAACTTCGCACTCTTTCCCAGCCAGGGCGGCGGCCCCGGCACCAACAATAGCAGAACTCATCACCGGCCGGCATTTTACTCTTTCAAGAACATTGCGAATTACCGTCGCCCCGAGATCAACCACCGGAATCCCCTTCAGACTTCCACCGTAGTTCCCGATTGCCGTCCGGGTCGCACTGACAATTGCTACTTCACGCATATTTATCTCCTTAAATTATTATTCTATCAATCCAAATTTTCAATTACCATTGAAACGGCTTCGCCACCGCCGAGGCAGAGGGAGGCCATACCGTAACGTTTCTGCCGGTTTTTAAGTGCATAGATCAGCGTAGTCAAAACCCGGGCCCCGGAGCAGCCGATCGGATGGCCCAGAGCCACCGCGCCGCCGTTCACATTAACCCGTTCCGGATCAATCCCCAATTCTTTAATAATGGCAACACTGGAAGTTGCGAAGGCTTCATTTATTTCATGCAGATCGATATCGGCAACTTTAAGCCCGGCTTTCTGCAGGACTTTCGGAATTGATTTGATCGGGGCGACCAGAACATCTTCCAGAGGCACCCCGGCGGCACCCTGCGCCACGATCCGGGCCAGGGGTTTGAGATTAAGTTCCGCGGCCCGTTCAGCCCCCGTCAGCAAAAGACAACTGGCACCGTCACTGATTTTTGAAGCATTGCCGGCTGTGACGATACCGTTTTCAGCAAAGGCCGGACGTAACCGGGCCAAGGCTTCAATAGTCGCTTTCCGCGGCCCTTCATCAACCTTGAAATCGTAAGGATCACCGCGCCGCGGTGTAATTGTAACCGGTAAAATCTCATCGGCAAAAGCGTCCGTTTCAATCGCCTTAAGAGCCTTATCATTTGATGCTACCGAGAACGCGTCCATCTCCTTGCGGCTTACGGAAAACTTTTTACTGACCAACTCCGCCGTGTAACCCATGTGGTAATCATTAACCACATCCCAGAGACCATCATGCACCATACCGTCGACCACCTGAGCGTTGCCCATCCGCGCCCCGGAGCGGACCGCCGGTAAAAAATAGGGAATATTCGACATATTCTCCATGCCGCCGGCGGCAATTATTTGCGCATCACCGGCTTTAATCGCCTGCTCCGCCAGCATTACCGCTTTAAGGCCGGAACCACAGACTTTATTAACGGTTATGGCGCCGCCTTTCATCGGCAAACCCGCCTTTATCATCGCCTGGCGCCCAGGATTCTGGCCCAGACCAGTGGGCACGACATTCCCCATGATAACTTCATCAACCAGTTCCTTATCGAGACCGACTTTATCGATAACTCCGGCAATCGTCAGCCCACCGAGTTCAGTCGCCGTAAAAGAAGAAAGACCCCCCTGGAAATTTCCGATCGCGGTACGCAGCGCGCTGACTATAACTACGTCTTTACTCATAAAAATTTTTGGCCTTGGAAATTATTGGTTTAAGGAATTTTATATGTAACTATTCAGCCAAATTTTACCCCCCACCTTCTGGAAGGGGCGGGGGTGGTTTTTCGTAAGCGGTTGTGGTAACGATTTCGTTGTTTTTCCCAGCGAGCGGGAGCCCATTAGTACCTTACAGGTTATTTTCTGCACCAAAAAACAAGATTTAATAATCAGAAAATGTTCTGATAAGAGTACTTATTTGCGACCATCGGAAGTGCCCTTGGGTGCGGGCTAGTAACTTTCTTTTGGGTTGCGGTGATTATTCCCGCATTAGTAC
>WFRP01000113.1 GCA_015486505.1 Pseudomonadota bacterium
CACTCGCTGCGCCCGCCTTGCAAAACTCGCTCCGCTCAGACAGTTGCAATGCTTATGGGCTCCCGCTCGCTGGGAAAAACGACGAAATCTTTCCGCAACCGCTTCGAAAAACCGCCCCCTCCTCCTGAAAGAGGGGAGATAAAATTTGGCTGAATAGTTACTCTATTTTTTTGTTGAACCACAGATGGACACGGATAGACACAGATAAAATTTTAATAATTTAAATTATTTACAAAGCGTTACTTGGAAGGAGATTTTAGGTGCTGGAAATTAAACCGAAAAATTTAACCCGGTCAGCGGTGCGGGTGCCGGGGTCGAAAAGTTTTACGCATCGGGTGCTGATTGCCGCGGCTTTGGCTGCCGGTCAAAGTCATATTGAAGGAGCCCTTTTCAGCCGGGATACCGAACTGACGGCGGCGGCACTCTCTCAATTCGGGGCGGAAATCAAGGCTGATGCCGAAAATTTCAGTTTCAACGTAAAAGGCACCGGCGGCTCTCTGCGCCCGGCCGCTGCTGATATCTTTCTCGAAAATTCGGGCACCTCAATGCGGCTGTTGGCGGCAATCGCGGCTTTGGGTCAGGGTGATTATATCCTTGACGGCAGCCCGAGAATGCGGCAGCGGCCGATGGCGGAGCTGCTGGCGGCGCTTTCACAACTTGGAATTCCGGCCCGGTCGCTGGCGGATAACGGCTGTCCGCCGATAAAAATCGGCGGCGGCGCGGTGACCGGCGGGGCGGTAAAGATCGATTGCGGCATCAGCAGTCAATATCTCTCCGGCCTGCTGCTGATGGCGCCCCTGACCCGTGACGGTCTTGAAATTGAGGTGGTTAAGGGTCCGGTTTCCCGGCCCTATATCGATTTGACCTTAAGGGTTATGCGAAGTTTCGGGGTTGCGGTGGAATCCTGTGGCTACACCCATTTTACGGTAGCCGGCGGGCAGCGTTATCAGCCCGGAAACTATATGGTTGAACCGGACTGCTCGCAGGCCGGTTATTTCTGGGCGGCGGCGGCCATCAGCGGCAGCGCGATCAAGGTTCTGGGAGTTAATCAGGATTCCGCTCAGGGGGATCTCGGTTTTATCCGGGTGCTGGAGAAAATGGGTTGTCAGCTGGAGTTTGCCGCCGACGGCATTCAGATAAGCGGCGGCGGTAAATTGACGGCGGTGGACGTTGATATGGGCGATATGCCCGATCTCGTACCGACGCTGGCGGTGGTCGCCGCTTTTGCCGCAGGTACTACCCGAATGAGCAATGTCGCTCATCTGCGGGCCAAAGAGAGTGATCGTCTGGCCGCGGTTGCCGCCGAACTTGCTAAAATCGGGATTAAGGCGGAATGCGGCCCGGACTCAATTGCGGTTACCGGTGGCCGGCCGGTCGGGGCCCAAATCAAAACCTACGATGATCACCGTATCGCGATGAGCTTTGCTCTGGTCGGCTTGAAAACCGCGGGGATCATTATTGAAGATGAGGCCTGTGTCGCCAAATCCTTCCCCAATTTCTGGTCGGTTTTTAATTCACTCAGTTGATTTACGCAGTTGATTTTATGAGGAATATTCACCTTATCGGTTATCGCTGCAGTGGAAAAACTGCGGTCGGCCGGCAGCTGGCTGAGGTTTTAGCGCGCTCTTTTTTTGATGCCGACGCGGTTTTCAGCGAGCGGGCGGCGCTTTCGATAACAGATTTTGTCGCCGAATCCGGCTGGTCCGCATTTCGACGGCTTGAGAGTCAGATTTTGTCTGAGCTTGCGCGAAAAGAGAAAATAATTCTCGCGACCGGCGGCGGCGTTGTTTTAAACCCGGAAAATCGCCGGCTGCTGAAGGCCGGCGGAATTAATTTCTGGCTTCAGGTTAAACCGGAAACCGTTTTTGCGCGGTTGACGGCTGATGCTATGAGCGCGGTTCAGCGTCCGGCCTTAAGTTCCTTAAACCTTAAAGAGGAAATTGAATTGGGCCTGAAAGAACGTGAACCCTTTTATCGTGAAGTCGCGGATTATACTGTCGCGGTTGACGATTTAACGGCGGCTGAGATTGCCGGGCGGATTTCTGCGCTCCTGCGGGCGGGCTGCAAGCGCGGGTCGGAAAGGCGGCCTCCGGGTTGCGGGGGCTGTTTTCGCACTTAAATACAAGCGGGAGAATTAAATGAGCAGTTCATTCGGGACTATGTTTAAGACAACCACATTCGGCGAATCCCACGGCGCCGGTGTCGGCGCGGTGGTTGACGGCTGTCCGGCCGGAGTCGAAATTTCGCGGGACGAAATTCAGGCCCAGCTGGACCGGCGGCGGCCGGGTCAGAGTCGTTTGACGACGCCGCGGCAGGAGGGGGATCAGATTGAAATTCTCTCCGGTCTCGAGATGGGTCTGACTTTAGGCTCACCGATTGCTTTAATGGTGCGTAACCGCAATCAGAAGCCGGGCGATTACAGCAATATGGCTAATATTCCGCGGCCGTCACACGCCGATTACAGCTACCGGATGAAATACGGGATTAATTCCCGCAGCGGCGGCGGCCGCGCCAGCGCCCGTGAGACTTTGGCCCGGGTGGCGGCCGGCAGCGTTGCCGAGCAGTTTTTGCGCTCAGCCTTCGGCGTTGAAATAATCGCCTGGGTCAGCCGGATCGGCGCGGTGGAAATTAGTTTGTCTGAATCTGAGATTGACGGACTTTCACGTCCGGACATCGATGCGACGCCGGTACGTTGTCCCGATCCGGAAAAAGCCGATTTGATGATTTTAGCGATTGAAAAGGCGGCCGCTGAAAAAGATTCGCTCGGCGGGGTGATAAGCTGTGTCTGTCGGCAGGTACCGGCGGGCTGGGGTGAGCCGGTATTCGCTAAACTCGATGCTGTTTTAGCTTACGCGATGATTTCCATTCCGGCCGCCAAGGGTTTCGCCCTGGGGTCAGGTTTTAAATCCGTGACGATGACCGGCTCAACTCATAATGACTGCTTTGTTAAAGACGGAGACCGGCTTAAAACCCGAACCAATTTCAGCGGCGGCGTCCAGGGCGGTATCAGTAACGGCCAGGCCATTAATTTCAGCGTCGCTTTCAAACCGGTGCCGACCATCGGCAAAGCCCAGAAAACCGCGGATTATGACGGTTGTGAAGTAATTCTTGAGGGCAAAGGCCGGCACGACCCCTGCGTCCTCCCCCGGGCCGTCCCCATCGTCGAAGCCATGGCCGCCCTGACCCTGGCCGATATGGCTCTGCAGCAGCGCTGCGCTCATTTGTGAAGATGAGCGGTTTTCATATTCATAGCGGGAACCAACTGGAAAGCCTGGCTGAGGTTATGGCCGGTTTTCTGCGCGCGCCGCGCGGCTCCGGGATTTTGGAACCGGAGGTTGTGGTGGTGCCCAGCCGTGGGCTTGAACGCTGGCTGAAACTTTTTCTGGCCCGGGTAAACGGGGTTTCCGCCAATCTTGAGTTTCCTTTTCCGCAGGCTTTTTTAGAGAAAAAAGTTTTTTCAACCTTGCGCCGGCAGCTTGATGGTAAGTTTGATGTTGATCTCTTTGCTGAAGATATACTGGTCTGGAAGATTTTTTTTGCTCTGGAAAAAATCGGCTGCGGGGAAAATAGTGACCGTCGGGAACCGGACGCGGTGGCGAATTATCTGCGGCAAACCGGTGATGAACTTTCCCGCTATCGCCTGGCGCTGGAACTAGGCGATCTTTTTGATCGTTATCTGCTCTTGCGGCCGGAATTAATCCGGGCCTGGGAGCGGGGTGAAAATCCGCTTTCGCAAATTGCGGCTTCGGCCTGGCAGATGAAACTCTGGCGGGAGCTGGGCTTAGGAGCGCCGAAAACTCATTTTGCCGCCCTGCACGATCTGGTGAATCAACTGCTTTATCCGGAGATGTTCCCGGAAGCGCCGCAGGTTTCGTTGACGGAGCTTAAATCTGAACTGCCGTCCCGCCTCTTTCTTTTCGGTTTTGCGGCTTTGCCCTTTAACTATCTTGACCTTTTCAAGGCTTTATCCCGTCTGACTGAAGTTCACCTTTTTCATATTAACCCCTGTGCCGAATTCTGGGGCGATCAATTTCGGGTCGGAGTTGGCAAAGCTTCCGCCCGGCTTGAAAAAGAAGGCCACCCGCTGTTGGCCTCCTGGGGGCGTTTAGGGCGGGCTTTCTTCGATCTCTGTGCCGGTTTAGAGAGCGATTCCTATCGTGAATATTTTGTTTCGCCTGAGTCCACAAGCCTGCTCGCCGCGCTGCAGCGCCAGATTCTTGAACTTATGCCGCCGTCCCGGCCTTTAATCTGCGCGGCTGCGGATAACTCTCTGAAAATTAACATCTGTCACGGGCGTCAGCGCGAGATTGAGATTCTTTACGATACGATTCTGGCGGCACTGGAGCAGGATGATGAGTTGAAACCTGACGAAATTTTTGTGCTGGCTCCCGATATCGCGGTCTATGTTCCTTATATCGAAGCTTTTTTTGCCCGGCGTAGTTTGTCGCCGGGCGCGGTCGTTCTTGAGCATACGATTGTAAGCTGTGAATCGGCGCTTGATTTACCGGAGATTAAGGCTTTTTTTGCGCTTATGCGCCTGTTTGAGAGCCGGTTTTTGCTGCGTGAAATCTTTGATTTTTTCAGCCGGGAGGTGGTGCGCCGGCGCTTTTTGGTCAGTGAATCAGGGCTGGCGCTGCTTTCCGAATGGCTGGGCCGGGCCCAGGTGAACTGGGGGCTGGACGGGAGTTTTCGTGAAGATGTGACCGGGGTTGATTTTGCCGCGAACTCACTTTTCTGGGGGCTTGATCGGCTTCTGACCGGTTATGGTTTATCGGGCAGCGACCTTTATGCGGGCAATCCGGCTGCCGGTTCCGTCTGGTCGGATGGCACCGGGGCCGATTTTCTGCCCTTAGCCGGGATTGAGGGCGCGGAAGCTCTGGTTCTGGGGAACTTTGCCCGTTTTGCCGTGACTTTGCGTAAAGCCCGGGAGCGCTTGTCCGGGTCGCTGCCGGCGGCCTGCTGGCGGGCGGAATTGGAGCGTTTGCTCGATGAATTTATCCAGCCTCAAACCGAGGAGAAATCCGGTTGCCGGCGTTTGCGCCAGGCTTTTGCCCAGATTGATAAACATTTTAAGAATGCGGTTGACCCGGCGGCCGCGGAAAATTCCGCCGCCAGCCTAAATCAGGCCGCCGCGAATCCGGTCAGTTGCGCGACGATTCTTACGGCTCTGGAGCGTGAGCTTAATGCGGGCAGCGGCGCGCGCGGCTTTTTCCGCGGCGGCATAACTTTTTCTTCAATTTTACCCCTGCGCGCGGTACCGGCCCGGATGATCTGTGTTCTCGGGCTGAATGACGGGGATTTCCCCCGTAATAAGCGGCCTTCAGCTTATGATTTGATCAGTGCCAGGCCCCAGGCCGGAGATCGCAATGTCCGGGATGAGGATCGCTATCTCTTTCTGGAAACCCTGCTCGCCGCCCGCAAGAGATTGGTTTTAAGTTATCTCGGCCGCGACCCCAAAGATAATCATCTGCGTCCGCCGACGGCGCTTATCAGTGAACTTATTGATTATATTGAAGAACATTTTACTATGGCGCCGGATTCAGGGTTTGAGAGTATGCGTGATTTCCTGATTTATGATCACCCGCCGCAGCCTTTCAGCCGCCGTTATTTTGCGGTACCTGACGAAAAGTCAGCTGCCCCGGCGAAACTTTTTTCTTATGATAGACTGCAGGCCGAAATCGCGACCCGGATTAATAATGGCAATCGCGCCGCCCCGGCTCCGGGCTTTCTCGAAAAACCGCTTGCCGAAGTAGATTATGAGCAAATTGATTTTATCGAGTTACTTAATTTTTTTAAAAACCCGGCGCAGTATTTTCTCAAAAAACGGCTAAAAGTTTCCGCCAGGATCAGGGATATCGCCGATTTTGGTGATAGTGAGCCGTTCATTCTGGATGCTTTGGCCGGCTATAAATTCAATGATGAACTGGTTAACTATTTCCTGGCGGATGAACGGGACTCCGCTGATTTCAGTAAGGATATCGCGGAGCTTGAAAAACGTTACAGCGCCTCCGGTATGCTGCCGCCGCTGACCCCGGGCCGGGTGGTTTTTGCCGATAAAGTTGCCGGGGCCCGGGCGCTGGCGGCACAGCTTAAACCCTATTGTGGCGAACGCCTCCCGGCTTTAGTGGAAACCGTGACGCTGCAGGCGGCCGGGCGCAAGCTGAGGGTTACGTTCAAATTCGACAACCTCTTTAAGGGGCGGGACGGAATTTTGCGGCAGATTTTGTTTCGGCCGACGGCGAAACTTAAAAACAAAGATCTGGTCAGGACGGCGATGCTGAACCTGGGGCTTGAGCTTATGCTGCCGTTAATAAAGGATTTTCCGGACAGGGCGGCGGGTTTTAACCCGGTCGAGACCCGTTTTCATACCTTAAGTGATAAATCTTTATTGATTATGCTGCCGGTTGATGCGGTCCGGGCCCGGTCTGAGTTGGAAACCCTGCTTGAGCTTTACCAAACCGGGCTGCGGCGGCCGCTGCCGTTTTTGCCGGAACTTTCGCTGCTCTGGTACAAAACCTGGAAGGAAGAAAGTTTGAAAAACGGTTCGGAAGCGGCCGCGGCTGCGGCCCGGGATAAAGTGCGCAGCGCGTGGTCGAGTGATTACAATTACGCGGCCCGGGACGAGGCCTTTCATATGGTTTTCGGCAATAATTTGGCGACGGAAGATTTCTGGGCCGAATTTACCGACCTGGCCCGCCAACTCGGGCCGATTCTGCTGCCACGGCAAGGGTGTTAAAAATCTGTGTCAAATGTAAAAACAAGAAAATGTTCTGATAAGAGTACTTATTTGCGGGTCGGTAACTTTCTTCTGGGTTGCGGGATTTGTTCCCGCATTAGTACCTTACAGGTTATTTTCTGCACAAAAAAACAAGATTTAATCTCCAGAAAATGTTCTGATAAGAGTACTTATTTGCGCCCAACGGATTGCCCTTGGGGTGCGACCAGCGGATTGCCCTTGGGTACGGGGCACAAAGCCCTGTTTGGGTTGCGGGATCTGTTCCCGCATCAGCATTGCAACTGTTTGAGCGTAAGCGAGTTTTGCAGGGCGGGCGCAGCGAGCGTAAGGAAAAACAGAAATCTTAACGCCTGGCGGAGAAAAACCGCGCCCGACCCCGGATTCGGCTGAATAGTTAATAAAAATTTACAAAGGAGAAAAAAGTAATGAAAATTTTGCGTAAAATCATTAAAATTGATGAAGAATTATGTGACGGCTGCGGCCAGTGCGTACCCTCCTGCGATGAAGGCGCGATCCAGGTTATTGACGGGAAGGCGCGAGTGGTAGCGGAAAAATACTGTGACGGCCTGGGCGCCTGTCTCGGCGACTGTCCCCAGGGGGCAATCTCTATCGAAGAGAGAATGGCGGATGATTTTGACCCGGAAGCGGTTGAAGAATATCTTAAAAACCGGGTTGCCGAAGAAAACTGCGACTGCGGCGGCGAATCAGCCCCTTCCGGCCCGGAGACCTTGGCCTGCGGCTGCCCCTCAACCCAAATGCAGACTTTAAGCAAACCGGAGCCGCCGGCAGGCGATGACGCGCCCGCCGCGACCTCGGCACTGGGCCATTGGCCGGTACAGATCCGTCTGATTCCGGCCCACGCGCCATTTCTTAAAGATGCCGACATTTTGATTCTGGCGGATTGCGCGGCTGTGGCTTACGCTGCGCTGCACCAGAAACTGCTGGCGGACCGGGTCGTAATGATGGGTTGTCCCAAATTTGACGATCTGCCGGATTACGAAGAACGTTTTACGGAGATTTTCACCCGGAATGATCCGAAGCGGGTCACGGTTGTAACTATGGAAGTTCCCTGTTGTTCCGGTATGCCGAAAGCAGTACAGAACGCCCTTAAACGAGCCGGGAAAACCCCGCCGCTTAAGGAAATCGTTCTCAATCTCAAAGGCGAACCCTTGCTTTAGTGCCTTACAGGTTATTTTCTTGTTTTAAAACAAGAAAATGTTCTGATAAGAGCACTTATTTGCGGGCCGCAAGGCCCTGTTTGGGTTGCGGGAGTTAGTTCCCGCATTAGTACCTTACAGGTTATTTTCTGCACCAAAAAACAAGATTTAATAATC
>WFRP01000114.1 GCA_015486505.1 Pseudomonadota bacterium
ATAAGGACGCCGATGATGACGGTTATTCGGACGGTACCATCGATACAACCTCCTGCACCCGGCCCGAAGGTTATAAGGCTGCAATTGAATTAACCGCCACCTCGGGTGACTGCAATGACAACGTTGCGGCAATCAACCCCGGTGCCGTTGAAGTCTGCGGCGACGGTATTGACAACAATTGTGATGAAGTGATCGACGAAGGGTGTTGTCCTGAAAGAATCTTTTTTTATCGCGATATTGATGGTGACGGTTTCGGGGACGCGGCAGTTTCTGTGTCGGCCTGCATCGCACCGGCCGGATATGTGGTTGACGGTAATGACTGTAATGATTGCGACGTAAATGAACACCCCGGCCAAATCTGGTATCAGGATGCTGATGGCGATGGTTATTCGAGTGGGAAGAAGATTGGTGCCTGCATAAGGCCGGATGGTTTTTATGTTGCCTGTGAACTTAAAGCGACTTCCGGCGACAGTGTCGATAATGACAACAGTATCTATCCGGGTGCTCCTGAACTCTACGATGGGATTGATAATAACCTGAACGGCGTTATTGATGAAGATTGCAGTTCGCCGGGCGCGGTAAAAATACCGGATTCCGGACAGAATCTCTGTTTCAATAACCAGGCTCCGATCGATGCCCCGGACTTCAAGGAGCCTTTTTTTGGTCAGGACGCGCAATACTATCATAATCGTTCCTATACCAAACTGGGCCTTAATGGTATTGAGCTGCCGGATACCGCCGGGCAATGGCTTATGGTACGGGATAATGTCAGCGGATTAATCTGGGAGGTCAAACACAACCGTGACGCGGCCGCAAACCTTGATGACCCCAACGATGCCGACAACCGCTATACCTGGTATGACAGCAATCCTGAAACTAATGGCGGCAAAGCCGGGAGCCCGCGGGAGAACAGGGATACGGAAGATTTCATTAAAGCCCTGAACGCAAATCGCTACGGGGGGTTTAATGACTGGCGTTTGCCGACGGTCGCCGAACTTAGCGGGTTGATAAACCGGGGCCGGAATACACCGGCAATTGATGTTGATTTCTTTCCTTTTACCGAACCGTTGCCATACTGGTCAGCAACCCCTTATGCCTATAGCGATGAGAATAAAGCCTGGCATGTCTATTTTGGCTATGGTTATGTCGGCAGCGGTTTGACTTCGGCAAGGTGTTTCGGGCGGGCCGTTCGTTAATTTACTGGTGAAATTTATGAAAAGATTTTTTATGTTCAGTTTGGTTTTCTGGTTGTTTTGGACCTCGGGGGCCGGGGCCGCACTGGTTGATAATGGCGATGGCACGGTCAGCGACACCCGGACCGGGTTGATGTGGCAGCAGAAAAGCCGGCCCGCCGGGGTTATGGATTGGGAAGCAGCTTTGGCGTATTGTGAGAACCTGGCCCTGCCCCTTGATAACGCTTACACCGATTGGCATCTGCCCGATATCCAGGAGTTGCGGTCGCTGGTTGATTATTCCGGCCGCTATGCAACCTCGATTGATGAAAATCTGTTTCCCGGAACCGAAGGTTATGATTACTGGACCTCGACAACTTATGATGGCTATAATGACTATGTCTGGACCGTTCATTTCAGCGACGGCCGGATAACCTTTCTTAATAAAGAGGTCAAAGCTTATGTGAGAGCTGTACGCTGGCAGAATAATGATGCCGCCGCCGTTCGTCAATACACAATTACTCCGGTGGTTATCGGCCAGGGCTTTGCTGATCCCGGGAGCCGGTTTACGGCCGGGGTTTCCTCATCTCCGGTATTGATTCTCACCCCCTATACAGGCTGGCATTTTGAGGGCCTGAGCTCGGCCCTGCCCGGGACCCTGACCGAGGATGAAAGCCATCCCGGCACCTACAGTTTTACCCTGGATCCGGTGTACGGTTCCGGAACCGTTAAGGTTAACTTTATCTGGGACGGCTATCCGCTTGAATTTGATGTCGACAGCGATGGTGACGGTATTGATGATGAATGGGAGCTTCGCTATTTTGACGATCTCGCAACAGCCAACAGCTGCAGTGATTTTGACGGCGACGGGTTTCGTGATATTTTCGAATATCAACATTCGTTTGATGGGATTTACGATAGTGCTGAGCAAGAGTTCGACCCGAGAGTACAAAATGCTCCCCATGAGGCCAATGTTGACCCGGTCTCACAATGTATACACGATTGCGAGGCTTACTCTCATATCACCGCAGCCCTTAAAGATAAAGCTAAAGAATTTAAGGGTGAACCGCTGCAGCTTAAAATAAGGGCAGGCGCGTATCTTGAAGATCTGAAGATCTTCGATTATGGCGCAACATTTATACTTCGCGGCGGCTACAATGAAGATTTTACTGAGCAAACCGGAGTTTCGGCGCTTGACGGAGTTGTAACCATTTACGGTGGTACTGTGGTATTGGAAAACATAGTTATAAAATAAAAAAAATGGGTAACTATTCAGCCGAATCCGGGGTCGGGCGCGGTTTTTCTCCGCCAGGCGTTAAGATTTCTGTTTTTCCTTACGCTCACTGCGCCCGCCTTGCAAAACTCGCTTACGCTCAAACAGTTGCAATGCTGATGCGGGAACAACTCCCGCAACCCAAACAGGGCTTTTC
>WFRP01000115.1 GCA_015486505.1 Pseudomonadota bacterium
TGCAAAACTCGCTTACGCTCAAACAGTTGCAATGCTAATGGGCTCCCGCTCGCTTCCGAAAAACAACGAAATCGTTTCCGCAACCGCTTACGAAAAACCACCCCCGCCCCCTCCAGAAGGTGGGGGGGTAAAATTTGGCTGAATAGTTACAAAATAAAAACGTAAATCACATAACCGGCAGATCCAGGACATTAAAGGCTTCACCGACACAATAAAGCGACCCGGTCAGAAAGATAAGATCATCCGCCTGAGCCCGTTCCCGCGCCAGAGCCAAAGCCTCGGCCACCGAGTCCGTCACCGTTACCTGCGAGCAATAATTTTTTACTTCCTCAGCCAGACGTTCCGGCCGACAGGCGCGATCCAGAGGGGCCTGGGTAACGATTATCTCATCGGCCAGCGGGGCAATCTTTGAGGTCATCTCTTTAATCCGCTTATCTTTCATAACCCCGAGCAGCAACAGCAGACGGCGATCACCTTTAAGGCGCTTAAGTTCGGGTTCCAACGCCCGAATTCCATGCGGATTATGAGCGCCGTCAAGATAGATATCCGGGTGCTCGGCCACCTTCTGCAGACGTCCGGGCCAGGTCACCCGCGGCAGGGCCGCGGCCACCAGATCGGGATTTATCTCAAACAAACCTTCATGCGACAAGGATTCCAGAGCCCGCAATGCCAGAGTCGCGTTATCCTGCTGATGCCGGCCCGGCATGGTTACCCGCAAATCCGCAAACTGATTTTCGACGCCGTAGTAAGAAAAGCTACCGTCGGAAGCCCGCCGCAACCTGAAATCACGCCCTAAAAAATCACAGGCCGCCGCCATCTCCCGCTGTTTCGCCGCCAGAAACTCCCGCACTTCATCATTTTTCACACCGGAAATCAGCGCGACCCCCGGCTTGAGAATCCCGGCCTTCTCCGCCGCCACTTCCAGCAGGGTCGAGCCGAGAAATTCCTCATGCTCCAGGGCGATATTGGTAATCAAGGTCAAGACCGGCTTACGGGCAACATTGGTCGCGTCAAGCCGGCCGCCAAGACCGGTTTCCAGTAAAACAATATCCGGCATTTTTTCGGCAAAATGAATGAGGGCCATACAGGTAGTAAAATCAAAAAAAGTAACAACGCGGGGAATTTTTTCGACGAACGGCCGTAATTTACGGGTAAGAGCCACGATTTCAGTTTCACTGATCGGAGTCTCATTAACCACAATCCGCTCAGAAAAATGCCTGAGATGAGGCGAACTGTAGACCCCGACGGAAAGCCCGTGCGCCCGCAGCAGCTGCTTCAAAAAAGCAATGGTTGAGCCTTTACCGTTACTCCCGGCGACATGAACAATGCACAACCTGTTCTGCGGATCGCCGGATGCGTGACAAAGTTCATTAATATTTTCAAGACCTAAGCTGATCCCGAAATGTTCAAGCCCATACAGATAATCCAGCGTTTCCTGATAAGAGGATCTCATATATTACCTTGGTTTAAATTGAAAGAAAGCCTAAATCAATGGGCTTCACGCCAGTTCTTCCCGACCCCGATATCCACCACCAGCGGGACTTTCAGGGGCCAGACGTCAGCCATCTCTTTACGCACCATCAAGGTCAAAGCCTCAACCTCACCCGGCGGCACTTCAAAAACAAGTTCATCGTGAACCTGCATAATCATTTTGCTCTGCCAGTTTTTTTCGCGCAGACGCTGATCAATAACCACCATTGCCAACTTGATCAGATCTGCGGCGGTTCCCTGAATCGGGGTATTTAAGGCCGTGCGCCGGGCCATCTCCTGCAAATTGTGATTTTTGCTGTTGATTTCCGGCAGATAGCGGCGCCGTTTAAACAACGTCGTCACATACTCTTTCGCTTGAGCCTCGCTTACGACTTTGTCAAAATATTGCTTAACTCCGGCATAGGCGGCAAAATAGCCCTCTATATAAGCTTTTGCGGTTTTTCTGTCAATATCCAGTTCCCGGGCCAGGCGATGGGCCCCCATGCCGTAAACCAGACCGAAATTGATAGCTTTCGCCTGGCGCCGCATCTCCGGAGTCACCATCATCGGCAAGACCTGAAAGATTTCGGTCGCGGTCCGCGTATGGATATCATCACCCTTGCGAAAAGCGTCAACCAGGGCCGGATCACCGGAAAAATGGGCCAGAATCCTGAGTTCTATCTGCGAGTAGTCGGCGGCCAGAATCAGATTGTCACCCGCGCCGATAAAAGCCTGACGAATCAGAGCCCCGTCTTCGTCACGAATCGGAATATTCTGCAGGTTGGGGTCGGACGAAGAAAGCCTGCCGGTCGCGGTTACCGCCTGATTATAAGAGGTATGCACGCGCCCGGTTTTGGCATTGACCAGACGCGGCAGGGCTTCAAGATAGGTTGAGATAAGTTTCGCCAGCGAGCGCCAGGCCAGAATTTTCGCCGGCAGCGGATGCTCAGCGGCCAGACGTTCGAGAACCTCAACCGCGGTAGAGGGCCCGGTTTTGGTTTTTTTCAAAACCGGGAGCTTAAGCCTCTCAAACAGGATTACCGCCAACTGTTTCGGCGAGTTTATATTAAATTCTTCACCGGCGGCGGCATAAATTTCCCCAGCCATCTGCGCCAGGCGCTCTTTATAGTCAGATGCCGTTTTATTGAGCAGTTCCAGATCAAGATAGACCCCGGTCATCTCCATGCGCAGCAGAACTTCAATCAAGGGCCGCTCTATCTTTGTAAAAAGCTCAAGCAGATCCGCCTCCTTTAATTTCGGCCGCAGCAGTTGGGAGAGCAGATAAGCTAACTGGGCATCTTCGCAGGCGTAGGCGGAGACTGCGACCGGGGCGATTTTATCAATCGTCACCTGCTTGCGCCCGGTGCCCACCACCTCTTTAAACGTAATCGGCGTATGCCCTAAATATTCAACCGACAAGGCATCAAGACCATGCCGGTGCCGAGTCGGATCGACGAGATAAGAGGCCACCATCGCATCAAAATCGATACCTTTAAGCGTAAAGCCGGACTGTCTTAAGACAATCGCGTCATATTTAATATTCTGACCCCATTTTTTGACGTTCTCATCGGCCAGAATCGGACCCAAACCGGCTAAAACCAAATCTTTATCAAGCTGGGTCACCGGACCCGGTCCGGTTTCGCTGTGCCCGACCGGGATATAAACGGCATCGGTTTTATTCCAGGCTAATGAGATTCCGACAAGTTTCGCCGCCATCGGGTTGACCGAAGTGGTTTCGGTATCGACCGCCAGCACTGCAACCCCGGCTATCTCCTCAA
>WFRP01000116.1 GCA_015486505.1 Pseudomonadota bacterium
AATCTTAGCATCATCTCAAGACCGCTATCGTGGCTCCATATTTAAAAATAACTTATGCTTTTCCGCTCACGAATCTTTTTAGTCTCTCGCGTGAAAGGTGCAGAGACGTGAGAGAAACTAATGCGGGAACAGATCCCGCAACCCAATCGGGCCTTCTCGGCCCGCAAATAAGTACTCTTATCAGAACATTTTCTTGTTTTTTCAAACCGAAAATAACCTGTAAGGTACTAATGATGAATGATACACGATGACAGCTATAAGGCGGGAGTTTGTCCGACAATACCGCCGGTCGACGGAGTTGTCGCTAAAAACCGAAAATACAAGGTGAATTTGTGGATTCAAAACTTTCGGCTATCCTGACATTCAGCCAGAGTGCTGAGCTGACCCCGAGCCGTTCGGGAAACAGATTTTGGCGGGGAAACAGTTGAGTCGAATCTATCATCCCGTCGGAGCTGACCTCGCCGTCGCTGTCAACAGATACACTCGGCCGAAAAGCAGAGAAAATCTCCTCATAAATTATGGAATTTCCCCATCACCTTTTGGCGACACTCTTTTGAGCTGGTGTAATCGCGGAATATGTTCGCTTACATTTTGCCCGGCCGACCTTAAAACCCAACTTAAGGAATTGATAGCAAAATGGCCGGCCGCCACCTGCAGCCACGAACCCGAATCGGCAAACGAGCTGGTAAAAAAAATCTTTCAGCCCAACCCGCCTGAATTCTCCGTCACCCTGCTCCTTCAAGGCACCAATTTCCAGATCAAAGTCTGGCGGGCTCTATTGAACACCCGGCCCGGCCAGACCATATCCTACAGCCGAATGGCACAAATGGCCGGAGCCCCCAGGGCCCAACGGGCCGTCGGCGGCGCGCTGGCCGCAAATCCGATCGCCTACCTGATTCCCTGCCACCGGGTCATCAAAAAAAACGGCGCCATCGGCAACTACCGCTGGGGCTCCCAACGTAAACAAAAAATTCTTGAATGGGAATCGGCAAACAAATACCCATAAGTCAAGCCTGACCCCAAAGTGATCCGTAAATTAAGTTGACTTTCAAAATAAAATCCATATATAAACTGACAGTTTTACGGTTATAATAAAAAATGTCATAAATACTTGGGGGGGGGTACCTCAGGGAGGAGAAATGTCGACTGAACGCTTATTTGACGTGGTCTTTGAAGGTCGGCCGAGCCAGGCGTTTCACAAGAGAAGGCAATTGCCGGTTTGGCTGGTCTTTCGCAGCGGCAGCCGAGCACCATTGCCCACCTTTTTAATGAACGTCCAAAAGTATTGAAACGAGGGGTTTCACAAAAAACTGCGGTGCAGTATCGCCAAACACTCCAAAATGCCGGACTGGCCTGCCACATTACCAAGACATCGTTATCACCCGATACCGGTAAAGTGAAGAGCTTCTCCAGCCGCGATACCACTCCCGTCTCTCCATCATTCAGCAAATCTCATAAATCCATTGACAATCCAACCTTGCACCGGAAAGTTGAAAACCAGGAGTCATATCAGTTTCACTTTCCCGAACACGGCTGGCTGATAGATCTCACAACTCTAACATTTCTGCTTCCTCAAAAGCTGAAGTTGAAAACCGTTCCCACCAATTTACCGCCAGCCACAATAGGCCAGAGAATTTGGTCAACCGTAGCAACCTTTTTTCACGGATTTTATATGGGGTACGTTCTGACTGTTCCAGTCATATTCGTGGTTTGCCTGTACCTGAAATCTTCTGATGCCGTCGTCACAAGAAGTCAGCTCATAGATGCTATCCGTGGCGGCTCCATGATGCTCGGAATGATTTCTGCCACTTTACTGCTGCCTATGTTATGGCGGGGACACAGTTTTGGTCAGCGGGCAATGGGAATTATGGTAGTGCCGACCACTGGCGAAGATGTTGATGATCTTAGCGGATTGGCGATAATACTACGGCGACTGACCTTCAGGACTCGTTGCGTCAATAATAAAAAAATGCCGTACCGCCCCTGGAACAGTGCGCTGATTCCATTTGCCGGTATCATAGTGTTACATTTTGCTATGATTCCATTTACCGGGGCATTTTTGTGGTTAACAGGTTATTTTGACCACAATATTCCAGGCAACATTCGCAGCCCTTCACACCATGAAACAACAGTAAACCTGACAACACCAACTCGGCACATCCTCCACCAAATAGATCCGGCAATTCGCTCCTACATCATCGAATCCGGGATGACGCCAAGGCCCTTGACCAGAAAGGTTTTCAAAGAGGCGCTCCGTTACCTGCCGGGCGGCCTTGTCGAAAATCTCCTCAAAAAAATGGACGATGGACATTTGAAATTACGGGGAAATCTTTTTGAATATCAAATTGGAATATACGAAAACGGCGGTTGGACGGTGCTTAATGAGCAAGGGGAAATTTGCCGAAAAAAAGAACTTTAACTGATGATATCGTATGCCGAAGCTTAATTGTGCCGACAGACCGGGATCAGACCGAGATCCAGGTCAGTCAAAGATCGGGGTCAGAGCCGAGATCGGGGTCAGGCTTGACTTATGGGTATTTGAATACGAGACTAATGCGGGAACAAAATCCCGCAACCCAATTGGGGCTTTTCGGCCCGCACCCAGGGGCAATCCGCTGGTCGCACCCCAAGGGCAATCCGCTGGGCGCAAATAAGTACTCTTATCAGAACATTTTCTGATTATTAAATCTTGTTTTTTGGTACAGAAAATAACCTGTAAGGTACTAATGCGGGAACAGATCCCGCAACCTAAACGGAGCCTTACGGCCCGCAAATAAGTGCTCTTATCAGAACATTTTCTGATTATTAAATCTTGTTTTTTGGTACAGAAAATAACCTGTAAGGTACTAATGCGGGAAC
>WFRP01000117.1 GCA_015486505.1 Pseudomonadota bacterium
AATCTTGTTTTTTGGTGCAGAAAATAACCTGTAAGGTACTAATGCGGGAACAAATCCCGCAACCCAAACGGAGCCTTACGGCCCGCAAATAAGTGCTCTTATCAGAACATTTTCTTGTTTTAAAACAAGAAAATAACCTGTAAGGCACTAAACAGGGTGCCGGAAATTTTTGCCGGCGGCCCGGAATTAAATTTAATGATCCTGTCTTTCAGTCACAAAATCCATCAGCCCGGAGATACTAACCAAGAGCGCCTGTGGAGTCAAGCCTTTTTCCACCAAAGCTTTTATGCAAAATTATCTTGACATCACCCAAGTAGATATGTCAGTCAATACCAAAATAAAAATAATCAGTTTTATTGATTAAAAACCGTTCAAGTTTGACTTGCGGTTATTGGTCTGTTCTTTCTAGCGCAAACAATTAACAGGAGGTACGGAAATGGCGTATGAAACCGTAATTTATGAGTGCCGGGACGGAGTTGGAATTCTCCGTTTGAACCGACCGGAAAGGATGAATGCCGTCATCGAGCAGCTCTATCTCGACATCCAGGATGTTCTGGAAAAAGCCGGGAAAGACGACAGTGTCAGAGCCCTTATTTTAACCGGTTCAATCCGCCGAAGCCCCAAAGGCGATAAACAGGCTTTCTGTGCCGGAGCCGATTTGAAAGAACACAAGAAGGGCGAACGCAGCCCCTGGCAGAAACGTGAATACATTCTGCTGGCCCATGAGACCACCCGACGCCTTTACGTTTTTCCCAAACCGGTCATCGTCGCGGTTAACGGCGCGGCCCGCGGCGCCGGCAGCGAACTGGCCTTGAACGGCGATTTCCTGCTGATGGCCGATACCGCTTCAATCGCTTTCCCTGAAACCGGGCTCGGAACTTTCGTCGGCGGCGGTGTCACTTCCCACCTCGGCAAACTTATCGGCCGCCAGAAAGCGAAAGAGCTGGTCTTTACCGGCCGGGTTCTGGACGGGCCCGCGGCGGTTGAAATGGGGCTGGCCTTAAAATCGTACCCGATTGCCGAGCTTATGCCCGCGGCCCTGGAACTGGCGGCGGTTATGGCAAAAAAAGCCCCGATTTCAATGAAGTTTGCCAAAACCATCCTCAATCAGGCCGAAAGCCTTGATCTGCAAACCGCCCTGATGATTGAAGCCGAAGCGATTCTTGCCTGTATGACCACTGAAGACTGGCGTGAAGGGATAGTCGCCTTTGCGGAAAAACGTGAACCTGAATATTACGGGAGGTAAATATGCTTAGTGACAAGATCTTGAATGCTGATTCAATTGCGATCGTGGGGGCCTCCAAAACCGTTACCAAACGCGGCTACCAGGCCATCAAAATTCTTCAGGAAGAGAGATATGAGGGCAGAATCTACGGCGTTAATCCGAAAATCGACAATGTCCTCGGCGTAAAATGCTACCCCAAAGTTTCGGCAATCCCGGAGCCGGTTGATCTTGCCTTGATTACGACCCCAGCAAAAACCCTGCCGGGTATTCTGGAAGATTGCGGACAAAAAGGGGTTGCCGGGGCGGTTATTATCGCCGGCGGCTTCGGTGAACTTGGGGCTGAGGGTAAAAAACTTGAAGCTGAGATGACCAAGGTGGCCCGCAAATATAATATCCGCCTGATCGGGCCCAACACCTCGGGTATGATTAACATGCACAAAAACCTTAATCTGGTCGGTCTGCGGAATGCCCCCAAAGGCGGTATTGCCCTGATTTCACAAAGCGGCAATATGGCCCTGACCATGATTACTGAAGCCCAGATCAAGACTAAGGTCGGTTTCTCATACTATGTCGGAGTCGGCAATGAAGCTGACATTAATTTTCATGAGTATCTTGAATTTTTTGAGAATGATCCCAACACCAAAGCGATCCTGATGTATGTTGAAGGTATGCGCAACGGCCGCAAATTTCTGCAGCGGGCCTACCAGACTACCCGAAAAAAACCGATTGTTCTTTTAAAAAGCGGACGTTCTTCAACCGGCAAACGATCAGCGGGCTCTCATACCGGGGCTTTGGCGGGTATGTCTGAAGTTGCCCGCACCGCGTTCAGCCGGGCGGGAATTGTGGTCGTTGAGAAATCGGACGAAATGCTGCCCTGCACTGAGGCGCTGGCCAATCTCCCGCCGATAAAAAACAACAATATTGCTATTCTGGCGGACGGCGGCGGTCACGCGACCATCGGCGCCGACGAATTGACCGACCTCAAAGTCAATATTCCTGAAATCAGCGAAAAAACCCAGAAAAAGCTCAAGGATATTCTGCCCGCGGCCGCTTCGACCGCCAACCCGATTGATGTTGCCGGCGGCGCCGATGACAATCCTCTGGTTCTGGCGGAATGCGCCCGCATTCTTCTCCATGATTCGAATATCGGCGGCGTTTTGGTTGTCGGTCTGTTCGGCGGCTACAGTATCCGCTTTTCCGAAAGCCTGGCTTACGCCGAAGAGGACGCGGCCCATCATTTCGGAAAACTGGTCCGGGAAACCGGGAAACCGGTAATTATGCATTCACTCTACAATTTCGCCAAACCGCACTCCCTCGACCTTTTGCGCTATTACGGGATTCCGGTATTTGACTCCCTTGAACTGGCCTGTAAAGCGGTTGGAGCCCTGGCTGAATACGGCGGCTATCTCCGGGGCTATAAATCCAAAGCCAAATTTGTTTTCGATATGGGCGCTAAAGCCAAAGCCCGGGGCCGGGAGATCATGCACACGGCCCGGTCTGAAGGGCGCACGGCTCTGCTTGAAAACGAAGCTAAAGAACTGATCAGCCTGCACGGCGGCATGATCTGCCATGACTGCCTCGCCCAATCTCCGGAGCAGGCCGTGGCTATGGCAGCCGGTTTTGAAGAAAAAGTGGTAATGAAGATTGTCTCCCCCGACATTCTCCATAAAAGTGATGCCGGCGGCGTTCGTCTTAATCTGAAAGAGCCCGAGGAAATTCGTCAGGCCTACCGGGATATTATCGACAACGCCCGCGCCTACGACCCCGATGCGAAGATCAAAGGCATTCTCGTCGCGCCGATGGTCAATGAAGGTCTCGAAGTTATTATCGGCACTAAAAATGATGATCAGTTCGGCCCGGTAATTATGTTCGGGATTGGCGGAATTATGGTCGAGGTGCTTAAAGATGTGGTCTTCCGGGTTCTGCCAATCTCGGCCTATGCCGCCCGCGGCATGATTGACGAAATCAAATCGGTCCAGCTCCTGAACGGTTTCCGGGGCCAGCCGCCGGTCGATCGCAAAGCGATCAAACGCCTGCTGCTGACGGTTTCTGAAATCATCGGCGCCTATCCCGAAATCCAGGAGATGGACTTTAACCCGGTCATCGTCTACGAAGAGGGGCTCAATGTCGTTGATGCCCGGATCATCTTAAAACAGCCGTAGGGTATGACAAGCTATAAGTTGTAAGCTGTAAACTGTAAGACACCTCTTATGACTTATAGCTTGCAGCTTACAGCTTCTGAGAACAAAGGATTTTATTTGCTGATTTTTATCGTGGGGCTCGCTGTGGGCCTGCTTTCTACGGTTGTCGGTATGGGCGGCGGCATTGTTATGGTTCCGGCTTTAACCGCCCTGGCCGGGCTTGCGCAAATTGAGGCGATGGCGACCAGCCTGGCGACAATCGCGCTGATTTCATCCTGGAATACCTGGCGCTATCACAGACAGGGCCTGGTGCGCTGGCAGGTTGTTATCTGGGTCGCTCTGGGCTCCGGGGTCTGTGCCTCAAGCGCCGGAGTTATCGCCCCGAACCTGCCGGAAAGGGTTCTGGTCGGCCTGCTTATCCTGGTCCTGCTGGCCCTGGCCTGGAAAACCTTTCGCATCGGCTCAATCAGCGCCAAAGAGACCGGCAGCCGAAATAAAAGTCACAAAACCGCTCTGGCTATCGGCTCACTGGGCGGCCTGATTGCCGGTTTTACCGGCATCGGCGGCGGCGGCATCACGACCTCGCTGATGCTGGTAACCGGGATCACCAAAAACAAGACCACCGTTCCGACCTCCAACGCGATTATGGTTTTCACCACCAGCGCCGGCGCCCTGACCTACGCCCTGCACGGTGATTGCAGCTGGCCACAACTCGGACTTATTCACGCGGATTACGCCCTGCTTTTAGCGACCGGGGCCGTCTGCTCATCATTTATCGGCATCCGCATAAATAAAATAATCCCGCTTAAAATTCGTAAAACCATTCTCGGATCTATCCTGCTCCTGATTACCCTGCGCCTGATTTTTCAGATAATGTCTTGATCCTTTTCCCCCAAACACCCATAAGTCAAGCCCAAATCCCCCAATTGAATAATGTCTCCCGCAAAGGCATCTATAACTGCTCGAATATATAGCAAAACATCTAACTCAAAAAGTTGAATTATTACTTTAGGCGCTGATTCTGGTGTTGCAGGAGCCGGTTTATTTCCGCAGCGGTTTGCTCACAAACCGTTGCGGGATGGCCGCCCTCCCGGCGCCAGCCGCTTTTTACGGTTTCGACAAAGCGGTTAAGCGCTGTTTCCGGCAGAGCCTGGGGATTATGCGCCCAGGACAGCATTCCCTGAACCTGATCGCGGCAGCTTAAATCCATATTGTAGCCGAATTGAAAACCTTTACTAGCCATCAAGACCGGGAAATAACCGTAATCCCGCTCGGCCGGGGATTTCAGGCGCAGATATGAATACTCGACCACCTCTTTCGCCTCCTCCCCTTTGGCGGCGCGATGTTTACGCCTCTGAATCACGCCGCGCAGTTCATTGTTGGCTAAACGTAACTCCTGCAGTTTCCCGGCTTCATTGTAACCAAGATCGCCGCCGAGAAGCAGGAGACAGAGATAGTCATCAAGTTGAGGTTTTACGTCGCCGAAAGCAACCTTCTCAAAGTTTATATGCAGGCTGTGCGGCCTGATCTCGGCAATAAATTTTATCACTTCGTCAATATAGAGGGCAATCAGGCCTAAATCGAGTGACAGCGGCATTGAAAAACTGCGCGGATAATCGAGACGCACGAGCGAATATTCAAAGAAACCGCCCGGCTGTGCCCAGATCCGGGGCAGGGATAAGAGTGAGCGATCACGAATATGTGAATCGAGATAGCCGCCCAGACGCCAACTGACATCATCAAGAAAGAAGGCTTCGTAATAGCGCATATTCTGAAACAGATGGTCCTGTCGGTTGCCTTTGAAAGGTTTGTCGAACGTCGCGAAGCGGCCGAGATTACTGAACTCAAGCTCAACTCCGGCGGGGGTTAAACCGGGGCGGCTGAATTTCGCGAATTCAGCCGCCGCCAGTTCCGCCATCAAATCGAAAGGTTGCAGTTTTTTTATCAGAGAAGCACAAAGGAGGGCATAAACATAGAGGCTGCGTTGTTCTTCAGCGATTACTTCGTCGATCAGAGAATCAATTAAATGATCATACTCCGCCCGCTGCCGGTTAAACCAGAGCATTGCCGCCAGGTTCGGGAAAAAATCGTAATAACAGTCGGGGGAATGAAACGGCAGCTTAACCCGATCAAGGCTACGGCGAATACCCTGGACGTGGTAGCCGAAAAGATAATGACGCAGGATAATGTGGAGATAGGGGCGCAGAATATCACGCTCAAGCCAGACCCGGCGACCGATCCGCAGCTGCTGGAAATAACGGGCCGCGGCAATTTCAATGTTCCGGCGAAAGGCGGCAAGCGGGGAAAGATCAGCCGTGGTACGCTGATTCTTGAAAAAGATAAAACGGCGCCGGTAAGTAATGCCGACAAATTCACGCAGGAGTAACAGGCGCTCATACGAAGTCAATCGCCGGTAGAGCGCCTCATAACGAGTCGAACGGAGCTGCCTGGGAAAGTATAGAGCCACAAGTTAGCTGTAAGTTAGCCGCAAGTTAAAAATCTATGATGAATAGTCTCCACGAGCATATTTTTCAACTTCGACCCGGGCCATAATCAGGGATTCTTCCATCAAGTCAGAAAGTTCACTATGCTCAACCTGACCGATATACTCCATCATATTTTTGGAAACCTGATCTAAAACCTGAACCGTCTCTTTCATTTTCACCGGGTCAAGCCGTTCCCGATTAAGGTTCTGCCGGTAGCTGTTGAGAATATCAATCAGCTGCTCGGTATCGCGAATCCCTTTTTCCCGCAGATCGACTGCTTCCGGCAATTCATCCAGCGCGGTCACTTCATAAACCGGAAAACTCGCGAATCCGGGCTGCACCAAAGCGCTTTTACCGGTTTCATCGGCGGCTCGATTTAATTCCTGTTCCAGGAGTTTACCGAACTTACCTTTAATACTATTAGTCGAATCCGGCGGCGTTTTTTTTACGGCTCCGGTTAAATTCGCGACCGCGCCCGCATCAATGGCATCAACACTCATCATAAAGCTCCCGCAGAGCCTCCTCCAAATTATTTAAAGAAAGCTGAGTCTGCTCTTTAGTTCGCATATTCCGGCAGATGGCAATCCCCTGGTCAAGCTCATCCGGGCCGACAATAAGAGCATACATTACGCCATCCTTATCGGCTTTTTTGAGCTGACTCTTGAGGCTTTTCTGCTGAAAACCCAGAGTCGTCACCCTGGCGTTGCGGTTCAGGCTCACGTGGAGGGGGAAAAGCCTGCGTAAGGCCGCTTCGCCCAGCGGCACCAGAGCCGCAAAAGGTGACGTTGAAGGAGCAAGTTTATCCCCGGCAAGCATCATCAGACGCTCAAAACCGATGGCAAAACCAAATGCCGGAGTCGGCTTCCCGCCAAGCTCTTCCACAAGCAGGTCATAACGCCCGCCGGCGGCCACCGCGTTCTGCGCTCCCAAATCTCCGGCCAAAAACTCAAAAGTAGTGCGCGTGTAGTAATCCAGACCCCGTACCAGTTGTGAATCAACCTGATATTCCAGGCCCACATCATCAAGCAGGCCGCAGAGGCCGGAAAAATGCGCCCGGCAATCATCACATAAAGAGTGATTGATCTGCGGCGCCCCGAGCACGGCCTCGCGACAGGCCGGGTTTTTGCAGTCTAAAGCCCGTAACGGATTTTCCTGAATCCGGCGTTGACAATCACCGCAAAGTGAGCTCCGGCGCTCGAGCAGAAAACTTTTAAGCTTATCCCGGTAAGCCGGGCGGCAAGCCGCGCACCCCAAACTGTTGAGATGCAGATTTACTCCTTCTATCGAGAGTGTATGAAATAATTGTGCCAACATTACCAAAGTTTCGGCATCCTGGTAAAAACTTGCTTCACCAAAGACCTCAGCTCCTAACTGATGGAACTGACGATAGCGCCCTTTCTGCGGCCGCTCGTAACGAAACATCGGGCCGCTGTAATATAACTTATTAATTTCACTAAGTTTTCCAAGAGAGTATTGATTAAAGGCCCGCACCACCGAAGCCGTGCCTTCGGGCCGCAGGGTCAGCGAACGCTCCGAACGATCCCGAAAAGTATACATCTCTTTTTCAACAATATCGGTCTCATCACCGATACTCCGGGCAAAAAGTTCCGTCGGTTCGAGCAGCGCCAGACGCAACTCGGCAAATCCGTACCCCTCAAGCAGGTTCCGAAACTTATCCTCAACCTGCCGCCAGCGAAAACTCTCCGGCGGCAAAACCTCATTAAAGCCCTTAACTGTTTTTATCTGATTTTTTTTCATAAAATTATTCTTTCAATCGCAATTGTTCGCTGAATATTATGCCCTTGACAAGGACATAAACAGCTTTGCGAGATAACTGCTTTTTTGTTTCCCGCAAAGACGCAAAGACCCAAAGAAAAACCGCGGACATAATGATTTTAACTATATATACTGTAACTATTCAGCCAAATTTTACCCCCCCCACCTTCTGGAGGGGGCGGGGGTGGTTTTTCGTAAGCGGTTGCGGAAACGATTTCGTTGTTTTTCGGAAGCGAGCGGGAGCCCATTAGTACCTTACAGGTTATTTTCTGCACAAAAAAACAAGATTTAATAGTCAGAAAATGTTCTGATAAGAGTACTTATTTGCGGGCCGAAAAGGCCCGTTTGGGTTGCGGGCTTGTTCCCGCATTAGCATTACAACTGTTTGAGCGTATTGAGTTTTGCAAGGCGGGCGCAGCGAGCGTAAGGAAAAACAGAAATCTTAACGCCTAGCGGAGAAAAACCGCGCCCGACCCCGGATTCGGCTGAATACTTACTATATACCTATATCATAACTTATCGAGGTCGGCTTGACAACCGGAATTTAAGGATTCCGGTAAAAATTTGGCAATCTTACCGGCGCTATCAGCCTCAAGAAAGAGAAAGCCGTCTTTTTTTACGGCCCATTTATGAGCATGCCAGGTTTCCGGCAGTTTCCGCGATCCGGCCTCCGGCTGCAGGAGCCAGCCTGCCGGAGCAAGGCTTACCGCTTTAAGCGCCGGCGGCAGTTTCGACGAATAAGGCCGCAGCAGGGCCAGAAGATTAACCTTTTCCGGCAATACGTCCGGGTCGATCTGGCCGCCGCCCCAGACCAGCGCCCTAAAATCGCCATACTGCAAAAGCAGTGACGGCGCCATCTCTCGAATTGACTCGGCATACGAATCCGCGAACTTGAAATCGTTGGCCGGCGGGCCGACAATATCAATTTCAACCCCGTTCAGTGAAAACGGATACGCTAACGATGCAAGTTTCTGCCAGCGCACACCAAAACGCTCCTGAGTAATCCGACAGAAATTCCTAAACGGCGGATAACCGCTCCAGACACCGTGATACCAGATCTCCCTGACTTTGAACTGTTCAACTAAAAAAAGCAGGCCGCCGACCAGGCCGGTTTGGGGCTCGGTCAGAACCAGAGTGTCAATCCGTTTAATTTTCCGCCGCCAGCAATAGGGCGCAATCACATTCCGCGCGAATGAGAAAAAATTTGCCCCCGTCAAACTCTTCAGATTGCCGCCGGCACCGCTCCACGAGCCGCCGTTAAAAAGCAGCGCTTCACCGCCGGGGAATTCAAACAGTAAAGTCTGCGGCCGGGCTCCGACAAAAGCGGCGACCGCCACCTGTTCGCGGTTCTGAGAATAGTGCCACCAGCCTAAATCACCCAGGAAAAGCATAATCAGCAGCATAAGCATCATCCCGGCCACTCTTTTGTTGCCGGCCGTGGTCAAAAACCAGGCGCCTGTAATAATGATAAAAACGACAAGCGCCATCTCAAAACTTGTCAAAGTTGACAGATAACAACGCCCCGACGGCAACAGGTTTTGCAGAAAAAAACCGCCGGCTAACAGAAAATGCAGGATTAAAACCAGCGGCTGCAGCAACAAACCCGGCACCAGCGGCAGCCAGACCAACAGCAGCGCCAGCATTCCCAGAGGAATAACCACGAAAGAAAAAAGCGGAATTAAAATAATATTGGCCGGCAGTGAATAGAGCGAAATAAAATGAACCCGGTTGATCAGCAGCGGCGCGGTGGCCAGGCTGATGGCCGCCGAACTTACAGCAAGATAGAAGATGCCCTTGAAAAAAAGTTGGCGACGACTGAAATTTTTATAATCTTTCCGGGCCGCAATCCACCTCCACCAGGCCCGCGACCGGGGCACCACCCATAATATCGTTGCCACCGCAGTAAATGAAAGTTGAAAAGAGAGGGCAAAGAGAGCTTCCGGCCAGAGCAGCAAAATCACCAGCGCCGCCCCGAAAAGAGCGGAAAAAGCCTCGCGTAAACGCCCGGCCAGCAGGGCCGCGAGAAAAAAAAGCGCCATTATCCCGGCCCGAACCACCGGCAGATGCAAACCGGCCAACAGGATATATCCCGGCAGAAACACTATGGTTGCCGCCGCCGCAAACGGGCTCGTGCCCTTTACCAGACGGCGCCGGATAAAATCCGGGATAATTGCTTTAACCAGAAAAAAGAAAAGAGCTACCACCACACTTAAATGGAGCCCGGAAATCGCAAAGAGATGAAAAACGCCGAAATCCAGAAAAAGATTTCGCGTCTCTAAACGCAACTGATCGCGACAGCCTAAAAGTACCGCCTGCAGGATTGCGGCACTTTCGCGATCACCGGCCGCGTCAGCTAATCTTCGATAAAGACGGCGGCGGATTTTTTCAATCCGGGCCAGGAATCCGGTTGCCGGTTTATCGATCCTGAGATCCGCAAAACTATCCAGCTTAATCCGGGCAATCAGGCCGGACAATATCTGCGAACGTAAACGCCCCCGCAAAAAAGGATGCCGGGCCGGTTTCAACGGCAGCAATTTGGCGTTGATCGTAACGATGTCGCCAACCAGAGGCAAACGCGGGTCGTCATAAGCGGTTTTCGGCAGATAAAGCTGTATATCGCCGTAACCGGCTAAAACACCAGCAACGGGGGTGAAACGCAGGCGCCAGTTTTCAGAAGAGCTCTGCGGAAAAGTGGCAATGCGGCCCGTAAGCGTTACTTTTTGCCCGGAAAACGGTTTTCCGGTAATCAGAGAACGGGCACTGAGAAAATGGGCCCGGCGGCCGGAAATTTTCCAGAGCCCGAACCCGACGACAAGCAGAGTCAGACCGGCAAGCAGGAAAAACTTAAATAATGATAGATTGATTTTTTGCCGGCGCAGCAGCAGATAATAGCCAAAGATCAGCAGAAATACGGTCAGGAGAATCACAATCGGGTTAAGCCCCAGACAGGCCGCAGCTAAAATCACCCACAGCAATCCCAATAAAGGCAGCAGGAGCGGCCGATAGATTACCTCAGCCATAAAACCTGTCATCCCGTTATCACCGAAAACCAATCCTTCTAAATCTCCAAATCATCCAACGGACTTACCACCCCATGCCCGCCCTGACGTAAAATATGGGTGTAGATTTCGGTCGTTTTTACATCATTATGTCCCAGTAATTCCTGAATCGTTCGAATATCAGTACCCCGCTGCAAGAGATGGGTCGCAAAACTGTGCCGAAAGGTATGGGCCGTAATCCGTTTGTCAATACCGACCAGTTTGACCGCCCGCTTGATCGCTTTACTGATAACGCTCGGATCAATATGATGTCGCCGGGTTACACCGCTCACAGGATCGACCGAAAGTTGACTCGAAGGGAAGACGTACTGCCAGCCCCATTCCCGGGCCGCATTCCGATATTTTTTTGCCAGTGCGTGCGGCAGATAAACCTCACCGAAACCCGAACGTAAATCATTTTGATGGATTAACTCAACCCGGCGCAAATGACTTTTCAACAATGGAATTATCGAGGCCGGGAAAGTAGTTACCCGATCTTTATCACCCTTGCCGCTGCGAACCGTCAATTGCTTCATCGCGAAATCAATTTCCTGAACCCGCAAACGCAGTGCTTCCGCCATCCGCAAACCGCTGCCATACAATAATTTTACCACCAGATGGGGGACGCCCTCCAACGCAGCAATTACCTTTACCACTTCTTCCCGGGTCATTACCACCGGAATTCTAGTTTTTTTCGTCGCTCGTTCAGCGCGTAGACTATCCCCCAAAGGCTCTTGTAAAATATGACGATAAAGAAAAACCAATGCATTCAGAGCCTGATTCTGAGTTGCCGGGGCCACATTCTCATGCACGGCCAAATGGGTAAGATAATCTTCCACTTTACGATTTTTGTCGATCAGCAGCTCCGACCGACCCTGCATATGATAATAACGTACATAACGCTTGATCCAATCAGCATAAGAACGCTCGGTATGAATCGAATAATGCCGTCGCCGCATCACATTATGCAGATCTTCCAATAACTTCGGTTTATTGTGAAAACTACTCGAATTATCATTTGACATCTCATTACCTATTGAGCTATTGTGATTCACTTGGATTTATGCGCAGATTATATCTTACATTATGTGATCATGATATTTAACCTTGGTCATATATACCATAATAACACTTAAATATCTACTTATCAGGTCAAAAAGATCTGTTAATATAAATGTTAGCAAGCTCTAGTATTCCACCATTTTATTGCATCTTCTTTTGATGGATGTCCAGCTAAATAAATAGCAGTATTCTTTCTACAATCCGTTTCTTTAGGGCAAGTAAACGACCAACAGTCTACTTCGTCACGCAATGTAACCTCACCGCCACAAAAGGGACACGGCATTAGTTTTTCATCATCCATTTTACTCTCCTGTTGCTAACAATCGGGTAGAGCCCGACCGCAAGGAACTCTCCGGTTTAATTTATAGCTTATCGGGCGGTGGCTCACCCTAAGCGTTATGTGAAATTAAGTTTCACACCGGGCATATTAGTTCCATTTACATATTTTTCATAAACGACACTGCCAATCAGCCCCTTTAGATGTTCTTCTTCTCGTTTTTTCCAAGCTCGAAGATATTCAAGTTCTTCTCGTTCTGTTATTGAGAGTTCTTTTGCACAACTACTACAAATATACTTTATATCAGGTGTTTTGATAATATCGTTACATATATCACAATTCATTATTGTTCCCTCCTACATAACAAAGCACTCAGCTACTTAATATTCCGGAGTATAGTTGTTGCAATACGGTAAAAATGGATTGTCATCGCTATCCCCGGCTGAACATCTTTGATCGTATATGTCAGTATCGTCATAAAAGCGACACTTGAAACTAGCACAATTAATTCCTGCTGATTTTTCTTGTGCATAACAAGTCAATGTCACCGACTGGCTACCCGTTAGTAATTTCTGTGTATCATTCATGATCTGTCCTCCTGTTATGTGCCCATAGAAATAGGCGTTATTTCCAAACACACATAATTTTGTTGCAGTCCTATAAAATCAGACAGGATATAGATGATTTTGAAGTCTGGTATTGGTGGTGAGATGACATCGTGGGCATTATAATTTTTGTCCTCAAGTGGCATAAATTGTATGATGTCACCAACTTGATAATCTCTGTCATTTTTACGCACCTCAAAAGTTTTCTTACCCTCCAAAATATGGCACAAGTAGCATTGCCTTATTTTAAGCTGATG
>WFRP01000118.1 GCA_015486505.1 Pseudomonadota bacterium
CATCATCAACGGAAAGAGGCCAGTTAAAGCGATGCTTTTCGAGACGTTTATACCAGAGGCAGAAACCGTTATGGTCCCAGTATAAAATCTTCAGCATAGTTTGCCGCCGGTTACAGAAAACAAACAGGTGTCCGGAAAACGGGTCAAGATCGAGATCGTCAACCAACATCGACAACCCATTAATTGACTTTCTCATATCGGTAAAACCCGGAGCCAGAAAAACCCTGAGGCCGCATTCTTTTAAAATCATGACACCCTCCTTAGAATATGGAGGACCTGCTCCAGCGTCGTGGGTGAAAAGTTGTCAGCTATTTCAAGCTGGTAACGATCACCAATGGCCAGTTTCAAAAAAATATCGCTACGATTCGGTATTTGCTGCGCCTTGATTTCAACCAAAGCTAAAGGATGATCCGGCTTTACCGGTTTTTTATTAACCCAATAACATAGGAGATGGGCTTTCAGACCCTGCCTTCGGCAATATTCAGCCTGGCTCAGATTGCTATCTTTCCAGGCTTTAATATGAGTCTGCCAGAAGTTACGTTTTTGCTGGATCTCTGATCCCGGAACTGAAGTTTTCTTTGACATGATGTACCTCCTCAAAATTGATTTGGCGCTTTCTATCATGTCACGCTAACAAAAAAAAGATGCGGTTAATAGGACGCTTACATTTCAAAAGCATTCAAGCGGCAGAGCCGTTTCATTTTAACCAGGCCCTGAGGACCTGGTTTTGATAATGCAATAAATAGTGAAGTGAAACTCCCCGGGGCAAGCCCCGGGTCATCTTAGCGCAACTTTAGTTTAAGTTGCGCAGGCCTTTGCCCAATGTCACTAGGAATATGTCGATGAAAATGAGACACCTAGTTCAATAATTCAGTATAGCATTGAAACAGAATTCCCATTTGTTCCAATGCAGGATTACTCACCTTCATTAACACAGAGGGCCATGAAGGACAATGCAACCTTCTGAAAAAGCGTGAAGCTTTAGTTTAGAGATAAAAGCCCGCCGTTAAGACGGCAAAAGGGCAAAGGTTGAAAACAGCTGTTTCATAACCGTGAATAATCAATAAAATTTATATCTTTAACAGACGCAAGGTGGTCTAAATCAATCTTTTTCAACAGGAAAGAATACTGCTCCAACTCTCCCGGGTGGCACATAATTTCAATCGATGAATTCCGCCGGGGAACGGCCGCCAAAATCTTTTCCAACTGCATGGTATGGTTGTCAAGATATGAGGTTATCGACGTAAAATAATCGGCCGTTTTGAAAAAATACCCCAGCAGAAACTTTGCGCTCATCTTGTAAGAATATTTTAACATTCCGTACAATTTCAGCCGAGAACCAGGTTCGAAATTTCTTGGAATTCTGATTTTCAACAAACGTGGCAGGCGTTGCCTGTTCATGAAAAAAACCGGCAATACCAGCGGATGGCAATGCAGGTGATGATGTGAATCAAGGTGAGTCATCCGCAAACCAAGTTCATCCATTTTTTTAATTTGGGCCCCCAATTCAAGAAAAAGCTCACCCTGTCTAACCTTGCCGCTGAACAATCTTTTGGAAGTGACCCGGAGATTCCCCTGCTGGTCCAAAAGAGTTGTAATCTTTGCCGGATCGGCCGCAGGACGGCCTTCGTCAAGGCATAAATGCAATCCGGTAGGCAAACCTATCTCCCTGGCGATGCCACTGGCCCGTTCACAGTCCTCATGCACAACCATCATGGTGGTGGAAGTGATTTTATGTTGCAAAAAGCAATCCGCAATAGCATCCGTGGTCTTCTTGTCCCGGCCATAATCATCCGCATTGATAATTACTTGCATCCCAACTTCCTGATCCAAGTTAACGTGTTACAAGAAACAAAATATAGCAAAATTTTCAACATTTCTGCCAATTAATCGCATGAAGGTTTTTTTGAGTTTTTTGTAATCTTTCATGTTCTTCGTGGTCAATTCTTCAGTCGTGTTTAAGCTGTGGTGGTGTCTCCGTCTTGGAATATTTATAACCAAAATAATATTTCCGTACTACATCCTTGATATCCGCTTTCATATCTTTAAAGATATTTCCCAGTAAAACTCTTACCAACAATAGTGACCATTTATTCCGAACCAAAACACCATGCGACCTTAAATGCCCGGCAAATTTCAATGATTCTTTTTCCACATCTTTTTTATCCGGACATTTTTTCCCTGCCACATGAATATTTTCCGGATAGGGTACCCCCCATTTCTTACAAAGTTGCAGCCTAGCAAGCAGCCTGAATCTTTTATTCTGTATTCTGGGTTTCTGCGAGTTAATAATTTTTTCGATGGTGGTTTCTTCCATCTCCGCAGTCCACGTTCTCCCGTTGCCGGTCCCATATTCCATTAGTTCATTATTTCTTACCAGCATCAACGATGTTCCAAATTGATCTTGGCGATGTTCTGGAAGCCAGGCATCCATAAGAACGGCATCCGCGGTTTCGGCAAAGATATCACTGCACAGCAGGCAGGCCGTGTAGATAAAACGGGCAGATCGCCGGGTCTTCCCCTCATGGGCATTAAAAGTAAGATATTCTTTACCTTGCAAATCTGTAAACCTCATTCCCCTCAACCGGTTGGCGTAAACATTTGTATCCCTGAATTTAATATTACTTATCGATCCGACCGGGAGGCCCAAACCGTTTAGAATGTTCTCATAAAATTTACGGTTCGGTAATGATCCACAGACCAATCCTATCTTATATTTTATAATTCTATTCAGTTTAGGCGATTTTTTTTGTGCCAACGTGATCGCCGTTAAAAAACATGGAAGGCCAACAACCGCGTATCTGGCTTCTTTTCGTTTCAGTATCTTTCGCAGCACCTCTGACATCTCTACGGGGTAATAAACACTACCGGCGGCCTGAAAAAGTTGTGCACCAGTGGTGGCTACAAAAAATTCGAACAGCCGCGCAGTATCAGCAGAAGGCCTTACACAAATAACACCGTCAACTTCACCTGAAGCCAGCAGGCCTTCAAGAAAGGCCGTGCACAACCCACCCGAAGCTGCCTGGTTACGTAATCTCCTGTCTTTGACATGTCCGGAGAAACATCCGATAAAATATCCGGCATTATCATCAACCTGAATATCATTGATTTCCCCAAACTGTTTTTTTGCAATTTCATATTGATTCGCATTTTTATAATAACGAGGACATACCGCTAAACATAAATCGCAATCATCCAAACATCGTCCGCTATCGACCGATTGATATTCACCAAAATCATTCAAGGTTATGGCCAGGTTTTCACGAGGACAAAGAGCAGCACAGACACCACAGCCAACGCAAAAACCACGTGCAACTATCTCCTTTACGACATTTTCAGGCATTTTCCACAACCTCAAACAATCCTTCTCTGCAACCCCGAGACCGTTTTCCTGATGAATTGTCGCTCGAGATCTGACAACAATATATACCAGGAGATGATGCCATAAATAATTCCCGCTATGCAACACAATAATAAAAGCGAAAAAAAACTAGACGGTGTCTGCCATCGTAAAACATAATGCAAAGTAAAGGCGGTAAGCATAAACCCGGCAATTCCCGGCAAAAAAGCTTTATAAAATTTCTTTGGCGAAATTTTCAGAAGAAGCGCCGTATACAACGGGTTAAACACGGAGTGGTTGAACGTCAGCGACAGGGCACCGGCCAGGGCCACCCCGGCTAGGCCCAGTCCGACGCAGGATGAACTGAGGGTAAATGCCAGCAGAAAATAGACCCCGGCCATCACCGTGGAAAATAAAGAGGGGATTTTAACCCGATTGAAAGCGTCCTGAATCGCAAACAGCGGATAGCATGAAACATTAAGGCCCACATGGCAGGTCAGGATAACGGCAATCCAGTAAAGACTTTGATACTGCGGTCCGACCCATAAAGACAGAACAGGCCGATACAGCCCGCATAAAACCCCCACCGGAAAGGCAAACACGACACCAGACAGCCGCATTCCCTGGCATGTTATCTCGACCATTCCGGCAAAATCTTTCCTAGCGTACCGGTTCAGGATAACCGGTTTCAGGAGCCCAGCAAAAGGCCCGGTTAATATCCTGAGTTTGGATGGGAAAAAAAAAGCGATTGCGTAAAGGCCGGACTGGGTTGCTCCGTAGCGATGGTTGACAATAAACAGATCTGCGAAAATAAGCATCCGAACACTGATCTGCCGCAACATCAGCCACCCGCTAAAAGACAGCATCTTGTGCGCCAATTTTTTTTTGAAAGAATTAAAAAATATATGAAATTCCGGCGTTAATTTTTTATGTATGAACATGCCTCCTGTTAAAGTGGCAATAGTTGCAACCAACAAGCCCATGCTGATCCCGTTCAGTTTGTATCCCAGCCAGAAAATCAACATCACCGCCAGGCCTCGGGAACAAACCACTTTACCGAAATTAAGCCAATCGTTCAAGTCCAGCCGGTTATAGACAAACGTCCCGACCGTGATGCCGGAAACCGCAAAGGAAACAATAAAAGACAAGAATACGGCCGCGAAAAGTATCCTTGTTTCATTCTCATAACCGGGCGGCACTTTAAACATAACCGGCGCCCACCAGGAAATGGCCACCGAGATTACCAGCAATACCGCACAAACAAACCATATCAATAAATTACCGGTGCTATAGTACTCCCGGGCGCTACCCTTATCCCCCCTATGAATTTCTATAGCCATAAATCGTCCTAATGATGAAATTACGGTTAGATTGATTATGGAACCGAACATGATAACATTCGTAGCCAGTGGCAATATACCATATAAATCCACCCCCAGATTTTTCACCAGAAAACGGGCATAAAAAATCTCTATTACCGAGGTAAAACCGATAGCCGCAATCTTGACCAGGGCATTTCTTGCAACCCCCGAAGAGGACAGATTCCCGGTTGCCGGTGAAGAATACAATGACATAACTTATGGTTTCCGCCCCATTTTGTCCGCGGCCATAGCAACAATTTTTTCCAAAACAGCAGGAAATTGTCCGGCCGCATTCAAGCGATATTGATCCGCGTTTCTCTTGCCCGACAGGCTGAACAGAAGTTCAAAGACTGTTTCCGGAGCCTGCGAGCAAAGGGTTTCAGGGGTGAAAAAATTGTCACCTATACCGGCACGCCGACAAAGGTCGAACATTTTGCTCCCTGATTTATTAAATTTTGCGCTCTTATGGGGATCAATGCTGATAACCGGTGTCTGGTTGGCGATACAAGTTACCAAAGCATGAAATCGCACCCCAACATACCCGGCACAATGGGAAAGCAGAGAGTAAAATGCAAGCGGAGACAAAGGCAATTTAATCCGGTAATCAAATTGTTCATAGCTAAATTCATTATCAGGATTGGGACAGTTTGCGACTTTATAACCATTGGAATGAGCCAACCCAACAAACTTTCCCAACCAGCCTGCTGCAAAATTGCCCGCCATTAAAATTGTTTTGGAAGCATCAACTTTAATCCATTCATCTTCCGGTAAATCAAAGTTAGTATTCAGAGAAAAAACCGGATCGGGACAAATTTCAACTGGTTTTGTCTGTTTACTTAAAGACCTGATCATCTTAAACGTCCAGTCATCTCTAACCGAAATAAAACCAAAATCAGAAATACTTTTCCGTAAAGCTACCCTCAACTTTGGTGATAAAAAAAAGTAATTTGTCCCCATGGAACTCGCAGCAATGCTCGCTTTAAAAACATGTAACGTTTTAAGCTCATTCTCCCAATTCAACCAATGAGGCGGCAACATTTGGGTAACTTTGAAATTTTTATTCCTCAATCTGCGAAAAATATTTACAGGATCATATTTGGGTACCAAAGAAAAAACTGCGTCACTACCAACTAAAACCACATCTAAATTATCACCACAATAGGCTTCTATTTCTCGTCCACACTCTAAAAGTGGACTTTGCCTTAAATATAGACTGGAAAATAATTCATGTTTCTCCGCTTGGGGAGCGCTGATTGTTTTCCTATACATTTCTACCTTTGACGGTTCACGATAGTTTATGAAAATCGGATCTAACCCCATTGATCTCAATGCGCTCTGGGTAGCCAAAGCCTGTAAATTCGCCCCAAAATTATAGACCCAATGATGTGTCAAAATTCCTATCTTCATACTGATTTTCTCCACTGCGTTAAATGGGGTCAGAGTACAATACTGCTACTTTAAGGAAAAAACCATTGCAAATCAACAGGTTACAGCTGTGTGTTGCGAAGTTCTATTAGCAACGGTTAAGGCTTGGAATGACGATTGATTGCACGAAGCCAACAAATTGGCCCTGATTATTGCCCGAAAATTATTGAAGGCAATTTATCTGCCAAGACCTAGACTCTGACTATTGCTTGTAACTCACTGTTTATAAAGACCAATTCTCTTAACCCATGTTTAACAGCTAAAAAAATAAAGCATTTATAATCAGCAACTTATAAGCCTAAATAAAGCCGACTGGCACTACGTTCTCATTTAATATCAATACGTTATCCTGCACTATGGCACTACAAATGAGAATATGCAGATTTTTCATTGAAATTATTAGCTTTTTTGGCTAGAAAATGCCCAAAACGGTCAAATTGATTAAAATCTTGTTAAACATGGGTTAAGGTAGCAGTATTAGGGTCAGAGTAAAAATTAATTAAATCAATCCCTATCGCCCCGTACGTATCCTATCCCCTGACAAAAGCAATCTCCAGGGAAGGCATGATTTAAATACTATGCATCATTTTTTCTACTATTTTCCCGCAACTTCTTCTTTCAGCCGTTTCATATGACCGCGCCCTAATCCTTTAACTTCGTAGCCAGCAGCAAAGAAAGTTTTGATTTGGGTGTCTGTGAGCATGGCGAAGCAGTCGATGATGACGGCGGGATTGCCGACCATAGCAATAATCTGTTCCGGTTCAAGCTCCTGATAAGCATCGTGCCGCACTGCCAGAATAACCGCATCAACGCCTTTGAGGGAGCTTTCAAGATCTTGACTAACGCGAATATCGGTGAGACTTTCCTGGTTACGGAAAAAACGGGACCATGAGTGGCCGGGGGCCGGAAAGGTTTCTTGTTTTTCGAGTTCCCACCAATGTTTGACATAGGGGTCGTGGACCTGGACTTCGGCCCCCATTTCGGTAAGTTTGCGGACGATTAGTTCGGAGCCGCTGTAGCGGGTGTCGCCAACATCTTCACGGTATGAGGCTCCGAGGACGAGGATGCGGGAGGCGGCGAGACGGTCGTTTTCGGCTTGGTAATCGGCTTCTATGGGGAGAGTGAACTCTTCGCCTGAAGGACTTACAGAGATAGTTTGGTCAGCCACAACTTTTCCTTTTGCCTTTTAATTCCATTTGAGCATGGTCAGAAATGGTCTTTAAAAGATATTTACACAGACTGTGACTCGCAAAAATACGGATGGGTTTTATATAAGGTCTGTTGAGTAATTGCAATCAGTAAATAGTATGAAAAAAGGATGAGTTTTTGTTTTTTATGGCCACCGACGGACACAGACAAAGGCAGAAAGGCGGTCATTTTCGGCTTGGTAGTCAGATTCGACAGGGTAAAGTGAATTCTTCGCCAAACGCCTCTTCATCAAAGAATCCTGATCAGATCAATATTATTAGTACCATACAGGTTATTTTCTACACCAAAAAACAAGATTTAATAATCAGAAAATGTTCTGATAAGAGTACTGATTTGCGACCACCGGAAGTGCCCCTGGGTGCGGGCCGGTAACTTTCTTTTGGGTTGCGGGAGTTTGTTCCCGCATTCGACAATGTAAATTTACTAGCGGGTGCGCAAGAGCAGGTTTTCATAGCCCGCATTTTGGCGGCGGCGGGCAAAATAAAATTTCTTGACCAGAATACGTCTTATGCGTATTATGGTCTCGATGAGAAAAAGATATTTACCTCACTATATTGACGAATTATGTTTTTCCAGTCACAAAATGGCTTTTGTTTCCGGGCCGCGACAGGTGGGGAAAACAACCTTGGCCAAGAGTATGTTGCAAAAGCGTACAACCGACGCCTACCGAAATTGGGATCAGCTTGAGTTCCATCGGGAATGGGCAAGAAGTCCATCTTCCATCATTTCAGCCATTGACAGCGACGACAATATCCCGCTGCTGGTTCTTGATGAAATTCATAAAGAGCGTCGCTGGAAGCGTAATGTGAAAGGGATCTATGATTCGCTTGTGACACCCTGTGATATTATGGTTACCGGAAGTGCCCGTCTCAGTGTTTACATGAAGGGTAGTGATAGTCTTTTGGGGCGTTATTTCAATTTTCGCTTACATCCATTTTCCGTGCGGGAAATGTAAACTTCCGTAATGTTCGATCCTGAAACGACGTTGGCAGCCATCTTTTCAAAAACTCCGGATTCCAGCAAGAACCATCGCTCTAATCTGGAAGCACTTCTCAGATATGGTCCTTTTCCTGAACCGTTATTTGCACAGGATGAACGTAAGGCGCGGCTTTGGCGACGTAATCGTGAACAGTTAGTTATCCGTGAAGATTTGCGTGATATCAGCAGGCTTCCTGATTTGGGTCGAATTGAGATGCTGACCG
>WFRP01000119.1 GCA_015486505.1 Pseudomonadota bacterium
CAGCTTCAACAGTGGTACCGACATCAGCTCCGGAATCAGTTATGCCATTCGTGCGACAATCGGAGATCTGAACGGCGACGGCCACCTGGATCTGGTCACAGGCAACGATCATGGTGCAAATAAATATTTTCTTGGTAACGGCGATGGTACCTTCAGCGCAGCGGTTGAGATTGACAGCGAAGCTTACGGATACTGGTCGGTACTCCTAGGTGATCTAGACAGTGACGGCGATCTGGATCTGATTACAACCAATTCTGATACTACTGCAACTGACACCAACAAAATCTATCTCGGTAACCGGGCCGGAATCTGCACGGAAAGCCGGCCGCTGACAGTTCCGGAAATTTGCTACAACACAAACTCCGCCGCTACCGGGGATCTCAACAATGACGGCAGCCTTGACCTGGTGGTTGCCAACAACCAGGGAGATTTTGCCTACTTAGGCAATGGCGACGGCACCTTCTCTGCCGGCACAAACCATCTCGGCATCGGGGCCAATGTCTCCCGGGCGATTGGCCTGGCTGATTTCAATGAAGACGGCAACCTCGACGCGGTTACCGCCAACTACAACAAAACCAATAAAATTTATCTCGGCAACGGCGACGGCAGCTTTTCCGCCGGCAATGCTGTCAGCAGCAATACCAGTTCCAGCTGGGGTCTGGCCATCGGCGATTTAAATAAAGACGGCCATCTGGATCTTTTTATCGCCAACAACGGGGCGGAAAATCAGGTCTATTTCGGCAACGGCGACGGCACTTTTGCCGGCACTGCGACCAGTTTCGGGACAGCCGCGTCCGCGACCCGGGCCCTGGCGGTGGGCGATTTCAACCACGATGGCAACCTCGATGTGGTTACGGCTGAATCCGGAACTGAAAACCGGGTCTTTCTCGGTGACGGCAGCGGTTCGTTCTCTTCCAGTTTCAACCTCAGCAGTGATACTAATTCAACCGAAACCATTGCGGTTTACGATCTCAACCGCGACGGTTTTCTCGATATCGTAACCGGCAACAACTCCGCCGCCGACCGTATATTTATGGGAAAACAGGATGGCAGCGGCCGGTTTATCTCCCCACCGGATAACACCCTGGGTAGCGATCCCAGTTCCACCGGCGGCCTTAATGTCGGTGACCTTAACCGTGACGGTTATCCTGACATTGTCGTTGCCAATATCAATGCGGTCGATAGGGTCTACTACGGAAATGCATCCACAGATTATCACAGCAGTACGGGCTTTGCTCTCGGTGATGAGACCGAACCCGATTATCCAATTCTCCTGGGAGATCTCAATAACGACGGTGATCTTGACATTATTACCGGAGACAACAGCGGACTTGAACCCAATCTGATCTATAATGCTGGCGGCTATTGTGCCGCCGGTAATCTGGCCGGGTCGAAAACTGTTGATGATGAAAGCGGCAATATCTACGAAGTAAACCTCACCGTATCGGCGACGACTCCCTTACATACCGGGATTGACTGGTATCTAACCAATGACGGCGGCAGTCACTGGTACAAGGTTAAGGCCAACAGCAACTTTGTTTTTCCCTCGACCGGCTCCGATCTGCGCTGGCGGGCCCTACTCAACTCACTTTCGCCCCGCTATTCACCGGCAATAAGTGAGGTTAAACTGGAGATGGTGGCTCCTGAAATTACGGATCAGACAGTCATCGCCGCAAGCAACAGCGCCGCTCTCAGCAATACGGTTGCTCCCCACAGCCTGGCGACCGATGTCTGGTTTGTCTGGGGGCTGACCAGCGCCTACTCCGATTCGACCGCGGTTACCAGTATCGGTTCAGCTGCCGCGGCAAATTCCAATTTTACCATTGCCGGGCTTGAGAGCCGCACCGTTTACCACTGCCGTTCGGTGGCGACCAGTGCCGCGGGCACAAGCTATGGTAATGATATCGTCTTTATGACCGGCGCCAGCGGCTCCGGAGACGGCTCGCACAAACCGGCCCGGATTGAAGGGAAAAGTGAATATGACACGGTAAACTCCGCGTTATCGGCGGCCGGTGACGGAGATACAATAAAACTCTGGGCCGCGGTGATTACCGGCACTGCCGAGCTTGATACAGACAGCAACGATACGGTAACCTTGCAGGGCGGCTGGAACGCCGATTACAGCTCGCAGGGTAGCCGCGGCAGCACACTTTCCGGCACTCTGACCCTTATCAGCGGCAGTCTGGTGGTTGAGGGTATTACCCTGCAATAAAAAGCAATAAAAAAACCGGGGTAAATAGTCAATCGAATTCGGGGTCGGTTTTTTAGCCATCGTCCCCCTGTCTCGATAATTTTTCGTGAGGGATTCCGGCGAAAAACCTGGTTATTCGGAAGTTAAATTCACGGTTATCCCTGCAGTAAAATCCGGGCTTCGCCTTTGCGGGCGGTGACTTTGCGCTGATCGAGGTATTCGAAAAGCGGGATGATGTATTTGCGGCTTAAGCCGATTTTGGCTTTGAACTCCTGGGTGGTCATAGTTTCGTTCTCTTTCAGGAAATCTACGACGATACTGCGCATTTTTTCGTAATGCCGCGGCGTGATGAAGATACCGTCACGAACTTTCAAAAGTTTTTCATCTTTGACGAGAATGGTGATAATCTGCTTTATATCATCATCTTCGGCCGCAAGTTTTGCCGCCAGAAAGTTGTAATCGGGAAAACTGAGCCCGGCCTGATCGTAGATTTTAAGCAGATCGGCTTTTAATTTATCGGCATCAACCGCTAGACGCACGCGATGATCCGGGTCGCGAACCAGGTCTTTGTCGAGCACAAGTTTTGAGGTTTTAATCAATCTTTGCAGCAGGGCGTTGAAAAGTGCCGGAGCCAGATTAAAACGGGATCTGATCTCCTCTTTGATCATCCCCTCGCGCATCGGCTCGCGCTGATGATAGTCAAGAACCATGGCAACAATCCTGGCCGCAAGATCATCGAACAGTTCACCGGCAATCAGGAAATGACGTTCATTGTCAAAACGAACAATCACCCGGCGGGCCAGGAGATCATCGACCACCTTAGCCAGGGCTTTAGCCGAAAAATTAAGATAAGCTTTCAGTTCATCTAAACGCAGACCGTCAATTCCGGCCTGTTTGACCAGAATTGCGACGATATCACCCGGCTTTCCGGCCCGCAGGAGCTTGAAATCGGGCAGCAGGGTTGCATATTCTTTAAGCCGATGTTTGGCCGGACAGGGATTAAGCACAATCCCGCCGCCAACGGTTTCCCGCCGGGCAAAACTGCGCATCACGACCCGGTCATTAAAAACAATAACCGAGGGTTTTTCGAGGCGCACCTGAACATAGGCCTGGGCTCCGGGGATAAGTTCCCGACCGTCAAGTACAACCACAGTACCCATCAGGGCGGCGCTGCCGCTGTGGATCAGCATTTTGCTGCGCGGCGGCAGCGGTGAAGTCGCGGAACTTAGATGCGTATAAAAAATATCAATCATTGAGGTCGGAATTACGGTATCGGGCCGCACCAGAACTTCACCCCGCTCGATTTCTGATTTCTCAAGGCCCTGCAGGTTGATTGCCGCCCGTTCGCCGCCGACAACCTGTTCCCGTTCTTCGCCGTAGGCCTGGAGCGAGCGCACCCGGCTTTTCAAGCCTGACGGTGCGACCTCAACCGCGTCGCCTAAAGCGAGGGCTCCGGAAAGTACGGTTCCGGTAACCACAGTGCCAAAGCCTTTAATGACAAAGGCCCGGTCAACCGGCAGCCGAAAAGCACCGCTGTCGGGTTTCTCAACCACCGTCTCAGCAATCTCACCCAACGCGCCAAGCAGATTGTCCATACCGCTGCCGGTCGCGGCCGAAACCGGAATTACCGGGGCCTCTTCAAGAAAACTGCCGGCGACAAGTTCCGCAACCTCTTCGCTGACCAGTTCAAGCAGATCGTCATCAACCATATCACATTTACTGATAACAATCAGGCCCCGTTCAACCCCTAAAAGCCGGCAGACATCAAAATGCTCCCGGGTCTGCGGCATCACCCCTTCATCGGCGGCGACCAGCAGCATCACCATATCGATGCCCCCGACTCCGGCAACCATATTCTTGATAAAACGCTCATGACCGGGAACATCGATAATTCCGAGCCTCTGACCGTTGGGGAGCATCAGGTGAGCAAAACCTAATTCAATCGTAATCCCGCGTTTTTTCTCTTCCGCCAGGCGATCGGTATCGGTTCCGGTTAAGGCTTTAACCAATGTGGTTTTGCCGTGGTCAACATGACCGGCCGTGCCTAAAATAATATGTTTTTCCGCCATTATATTTCCATTTTGCTCAATCCAAATAAGCCAAATAATACAAATGCTTTGCTTTGTGCTTGTTCCCTTATAAATTACGGCATCGGGTTTTTGTCTGTTATGTGGTGATCGGGGTCATACTTGATATTTGCGTTTCCCAGCAATATGTCAAATTTGACCCCAGTTATGGAAGGCGAAGTCTAACCCCGCGCCCTCTCGATTTCCCGGGTGCCTTTATTCCCCAAAGGGGGCAAGTTAGAATCAATCAGCAACGGTCAAATGAACAAGATATTCAATATTGCCCTTCTGACCGCAAATCGGTGAAGTTATGGTCTGCCGGTGAATAAAGCCATTATTGTCGGCAAAATCACAAACCTTCTTAAGAGCAGCGGCCCGTTTCTCAGCATCACGGACGATGCCGCCTTTACCGACCTCCCCCTTACCGACTTCGAACTGCGGTTTAACCAGAGCAATTACCGGTGCTCCGGGTTGCAGCAGGGTTTTAACGACCGGTAAAATTGTGGTTAATGAAATAAAAGAGAGATCGATTACAGCTAATTCCAGGGCTTCGGCAAAATCCTCTTTTACGGAATTGCGTACGTTGGTACGTTCCATCACTACGACCCGGTCATCGCAGCGCAGCGGCCAGGCGAGCTGGCCGTAGCCGACATCCAGTGCGTAAACTTTTTTGGCGCCGCGCTGAAGCAGACAATCAGTAAAACCGCCGGTTGAAGCCCCGATATCGATAGCGACCCGGTCTTTAACCGCGATTGAAAAACTATCAAGCGCGGCTTCAAGTTTCAAACCGCCGCGCCCGACAAAAGGGATATCTTCACCTTTTAGACGAATTTCAGCGTCAGCCGCAACCCGGCTTCCCGCTTTATCAACCAGGCTGTCGTTACAGACTACCTTACCGGCCAGAATCAGAGCGCGGGCCCGCTCCCGGCTCCCGGCCAGACCGCGTTCGACCAGGAGTAGATCAATCCTTGCCCGGCTCATTACCGGCTCCCTGAACAATAAATGACGGATAAATGATGGTCAAATTCTGGCAATTATTTCGTACTCTTCCCATTGCAGGTGATCAACCTTCTTCAGGGTTATTTTCTTGCGCATGACATATTCAAGATTGTCAAGTGAGAGACTTTCATTATCATAAATATAATCAATCAGTTCAGGGCTGATCATAACCACCAGCTCCTTAACCTCAAGATCGTAGCCAAAACTTTTGAGCTCACGCACAATTTCGAATGTAACGGTAGCTTTTGATTTTACAAAACCGCGCCCTTCACAATGCGGGCAGGGATCGCAGAGCATCCGGGCAATGCTGTTGCGCACCCGCTCCCTAGTCATCTCCACCAGGCCCAGTTCCGATATTTTCAAAACGTTCGACTTGGCTTTGTCGCGTTTCAAGGCTTCTTCCAAAGCGACATTGACCCGTTCGCGATGGTTCTTTTTTTCCATATCGATAAAATCGATAATGATAATTCCGCCGATATTCCGCAGCCGCAGTTGAAACGCGATCTCCTTAGCCGCTTCAAGGTTGGTTTTCAGGATGGTGTCTTCAAGGTTCTTCTTACCGACAAAACGGCCGGTGTTAACATCAATCGCGGTCAAAGCCTCGGTTGATTCAATCACAATATAGCCGCCGGATTTGAGCCAGATTTTTTGCTCTAAAGCTTTATTGACTTCAATTTCAATATCATAGGCCTGAAAAATCGGCTGAATCCCGGTGTAGCGCTCGATCTCGCAGACCAGACCGGGGAAATAGTCGGCGATAAAATCCTTTAAGTCATGATAGCATTCATCCGAATCGATAACCACCCGATCAATCTCATCCGAATAGAGATCCCGGATTATCCGCTGAACCAGGCGCAGATCCTGATAAACCAGATTTAACGATTTGGTTTTTTCCTTTTTCTGATTGATGTTCTCCCAGAGTTTTATCAGAAATTCGAGATCGTGCTGCAAATCGGATTCCTGCTTGCCTTCACTGACGGTGCGGACAATCAGGCCCATACCTTCCGGTTTAATCGCCGTAACCAGTTCTTTAAGCCGCCGGCGTTCGTCTTCATCCTCAATCTTGCGGGAGATGCCGACATGATCCACCGTCGGCAGCAGCACCAGGTAGCGGCCGGGCAGTGAATTGTAGGTTGTGACCCGGGCGCCTTTGCTGCCGATCGGCTCTCTTGAAACCTGCACCAGAATCTCCTGCCCCTCTTTTAAGAGATCATCGATCTGCGGCGTCGGCAGGGCTTCATCAAGTTCATCCGTGGCCATCGCAAACTCTTCATCGACCCCGGCCACTTCATCGGCGGGCAGAAACGGGTCCTGATCTTCTTCGCTGCGCACATCAGCAACATAGAGAAACGCGGCCTTATCGAGACCGATATCAACAAACGCGGCATCCATTCCCGGCAGAACCTTGACCACCCGGCCGTTATAGATGTTGCCGACAATGCCGAGGCCGTGATCACGCTCATAGAAAATCTCAGCCAGAGTGCCGTTCTCGAGCAGGGCGACCCGCACTTCGCCTTCGGTTACATTGATAATCAGTTCCGCTGCCATAATATATTAATTCCTTTATTCCTGTATATTCCTCTATTTCTGTATATTCTTCAATATGTAATCAGACTGTAACTATTCAGCCGAATCCGGGGTCGGGCGCGGTTTTTCTCCGCCAGGCGTTAAGATTTCTGTTTTTCCTTTAAGCTCGCTGCGCCCGCCTTGCAAAACTCGCTTACGCTCAAACAGTTGCAATGCTGATGGGCGCCCGCTCGCTTCCGAAAAACAACGAAATCGTTTCCGCAACCGCTTACGAAAAACCACCCCCGCCCCCTCCAGAAGGCGGGGGAGAAATTTGGCTGAATAGTTACATCAGACTTAAGGTTTTGCTAATCACAATGCCGCTGTCCGGCCGTTGTTCAAGACCGGCCAGGGCGGCTATTATAGCAAAAATGTTGGGGTTACGTCCATCTAAAACGGCAACTTCAATTAACAGATCCCCGGAGTTGGTTTTTTCAATCGCTTTAAGATGCGGCGCCAGGTTAAGCTCGCGCAATTTGCCCTTTTTCAGCCGCTGGAGGATTAAAGGCTTTTCTCCGGCAATCACCCGGCGGGCACAATCTTCAACCCGCGACAAAAGTTCCGGCCAAACGGAATCTTTATCATCGGCAAGCCTAATGCGATAGCGGCAGCCCGCAAGGCGGCGGTCCAGGGCCTTAGCTTTATCACCGAGTTTGACAACCTCTTTAAATTTAAGCTCAACCGGCATAACTTCAGCCCAGTTGCCAGCCAGAGAATCAAGCTTGATCGGCGCGGTCGTTCGAAACTCCATAACTTCATGTTCACTGGCCAGACCGACCGGCAGGGCGTGAGAAAATGAGATTTTAGGATGGGGATGAAAGCCCTGCGAAAAAGCCAGCGGGATTTGCAGGCGGCGCAGGCCGCGAATAATTACCGCGACATTCTCAAGATGAGACAGATAAGAAAGCCTGCGCCCGCGCGCGAATGAAAGCTGATAACGCCACTGGCGCGGCGACTCGCAATTGCTGGGTTTGACAGGTTGTTCCGGTAATGTTTCGGGCGCGGGCGCGGCGACGGTCGGCGACAGGTTCACCAGCAAACCTTTTTCCGGCAGTTCATTCGCAACGGACCCAAGTTCTCCGGCTTTGATATTTATCAGCTTTTCCTGCGGGCGGCAGACACCGCAGCCGTGACATTCGCTGAAGCGGCAATCGGCGGTAGTTTCTTCCGCCCGGGCCCGGTCCCGTTCCCGCCGGAGAAATTTTTCACTGACTCGGCAGTCGATATGACGCCAGGGCAGAAGCTCGCTATCGACAAAATCCCGGGTTACGAGTTTTTCCAGATCAAAACCGGTTTCATTAAAAGCCTGCTGCCAGAGATTGAAGTCGAAACGATCACTCCAGGCATCAAAAGCACAGCCTAAGCTACGAGCTTTCAACAATACCGGCCAGAGTTCGCGGCCGCCGCGGCTGAACACCCCTTCGAGCAGACTGACCCGGCCATCATGCCATTTCAGATTAAGCCGCCGGGAAGAAGCGATTTTTTTCAACCCCTGCCGGATAATTTCCTGCCGTCGTTGGGTTTCGGCAAGGTCAATCTGGGTTTCCCATTGAAAAGGGGTATGCGGTTTCGGGACAAAGGTCGAGAGCGAAACGTTAAGCCGCTGCCGTTTACTTTGCGCTTGTCGCAGGGCTTTACCGCAAAGTTCAACAATGCCTTCAATATCAGCATCGGTTTCACCGGGAAGACCGATCATAAAGTAGAGTTTTATCAGATCCCAGCCGCCGGCGAAAAGGTTGGCAATCGTTTCTAAGATTTCAGTTTCAGTCAAACCTTTATTGATAACATCCCGCAAACGCTGGGTTCCGGCTTCCGGGGCAATCGTAAAGCCGCCCTGGCGGCTTTTCTTTAAGGCCGTTAAAAGCTCGTCATTTAAAATTCCGGCCCGTACTGAAGGCAGAGACAGGTTCATTGCCGGACAGTCCGCTCTTATCCCGGAAACCAGTTTCAGCAATTCGGAATAGTCGCCGACACTTAAAGAGAGCAGTGAAATTTCATCCATACCGGTGGCTTTGGCCCCGGCTATCACCCCGGCCTTAATTTTCTCCGGCGGCAGCTCCCGTACCGGCCGGTAAATCATCCCCGCCTGGCAGAAACGGCAGCCGCGGCTGCAGCCGCGTGAGATTTCCAGTGCCAGACGATCATGAACCGCCTGAATCAACGGCACCGGCGGATTTACCGGTAAAGGGATTTCGTCCAAATCAGTAAAGACCCGGCGCCTAATCGACTTATAATCATCATGTAACGGCTTGACGAAAACTCTGCCGGCGCTGATCTCAGCCTGAAAAAAAGCCGGTATGTAAACCCCTTCAATTTCGGCCAGCCGCCGCAGAAGTTCCGGCCGGTTCAACCCGGATTTTTTACCGGCAAGAACTGTTTTACCAATCTCGACAAAGGCCTCTTCGCCGTCACCAACCAGAATGAGATCAAAAAGTTGAGCCACCGGCTCCGGATTGACCATGCTCGGGCCGCCGGCAATCAAGAGCGGATATTGTTCATCACGATCAGCGGCGGCTGCCGGAATTCCGGCAAGCTCCAGCATCATCAGGACATTGGTGTAGGCCATTTCGTAGGAAATTGAAAAGCCCAGCAGGTCCAGATCTTTGAGCGGGGTTGAGGTTTCAAGCGTAAAAAGCGGATGTTTTTTGCGCTTGAGATTTTTCGCGAAATCAGCGGCGGGCGTAAAAGCCCGTTCACAATAAAAATCCGGCTCCCGGTTCAGCAGTTGGTAAAGGAGCAGGAAACCGTAGTTGGACATCCCCAGCTCATAAAGGTCGGGAAACGCCAGAGCCAGATGCAGCATTGTTGGATCGAGATCTTTATAAGTCGAATTTACTTCCTGATTTAAATAACGGCCCGGTTTTTCCACGCCGCTGAGAAGTTCAAAGTCAAAATTCATTTATTGTAATTCACCGCTGTTTAAAATAGGGACTCATCAGATAAGGTTAAGCCGACAAAAAATCATGTAACTATTCAGCCAAATTTTACCCCCCGCCTTCTGGAGGGGGCGGGGGTGGTTTTTCGTAAGCGGTTGCGGAAACGATTTCGTTGCTTTTCGGAAGCGAGCGGGAGCCCATTAGCATTGCAACTGTTTGAGCGTAAGCGAGTTTTGCAAGGCGGACGCAGCGAGCTTAAAGGAAAAACATAAATCTTAACGCCTAGCGGAGAAAAACCGCGCCCGACCCCGGATTCGGCTGAATAGTTACAAAATCATTTTCTTTAAACCACTTAACTCCACGCTCCAACTCTTCACGTTGATGCAGTTCAAAGGTGTGAACCCGGGCTTTAATGGCGTAGGTTTCGATCAGGGATTTAAGGGCGGCAAAATTGATAAAACCGTCACCGGGAACCATGTGGTCGTCAAATTTACCGCGATTATCATGGAGATGGAAAGCAATTATATGTTTTTGCAAAAGAGCCAGCCATTCGCTTAAATCCATGGTCGCAAAAAGATGCCAGTGCCCGACATCGAAACAGCCGCCGAATGCCGGTGAATTGATCTCGTCGAAAAGCAGACGCAAACCGCCCGGCGTCGTTTCAAAAATATTCTCGACCGCAATCGCGTTGCCGGTGTCCGCGACCCGCTTAACCAGGGGCCGCCAGAATGAGAGGCTCTGTTCCAGCCAGAGGTTGATGTTCTGATTAAAGCGCCAGCGTTCATAACCGGAGTGCAAAATAATTACTTCAGGTTGCAGGATTTCGGCAAGAGCAAAAACCTCAAGAAAACGCGCCCTGGTGACGGCGGCGATTTCGGGGTCATAGGCCGCCGGAGACAAATCGAGAAAGGGACCATGAAAAGAACATGGTAGCGAATACTCTTCAAGCTTTGCCTTGATTTTCTCAATCGGTTTGTTTACACCTGCTAATTGCTGCAGATGAAGGGCGGAAAAATATATTTCCGGGGCCAACCTAAGCTCGGCCAGCTGGTCGATAACTTCATCGAAGAGATGAAAAGGGGTATGCACAAAAAGTCGGTCAAACATTTACAAAATACCTCCAGCCCATTTTTGCCACACTAATTTTCAAGGAATGCATCTGGTGATATCCCCGCTTCTTTTAAGATGGCACGTAATGTTCCTTCCGGCATATCTCCATGATGATTAGGAATAGTCGTATACCGAACAGTTACTGAATTAAACCAGATTTCATGACTACCAGCTGCTTGACGGTTGAATTTAAAACCTAACGGCTTCAGTCGTTTAACTATCTCTCGATAGTTAAACCCGGAAAGCCTTCCCATTTAAGCGCCTATTACTAAAGGATAATCAAATTTTTCGGCAACCTCGGGAAGATGTATCTGTTTATCTCCTTCCATTCTTGCTTCACATAACCGCCGCGCCACATCTCTTGCTATTTCAATAGTTTCAGACACTGTGCGACCTTGGGCAAGAAGCCCCGGAATATCATCAGAAGTTGCCAGATAAACCCCCTCCGGCAATTTTTCTATCTGAAGTTTTATTACCCGTTCCATAAAACAACCTCCCTATAATAAAAAAGCAAAGTGTTTTCAAAACCGACAGATGCTGTTATAAACTTTTCCCTACGCGACTTTCATAGTAATGGGTATAGACCTCTTTGTCAATTCGTCACTCAAAAAACACTCGAGTCTACCCGGTTTATGACTTTACTTATCATAGATGCCCCCGCTTAAAAGCATCCCAGACCGCTATAACGGCCACATATATACAAGTAACGTGAGAGGAACTAATGCGGGAACAGCTCCCGCAACCCAAACAGGGCCTCGCGGCCCGTACCCAGGGGCACTTCCGATGGTCGCAAATAAGTACTCTTATCAGAACATTTTCTGATTATTAAATCTTGTTTTTTGGTGCAGAAAATAACCTGTAAGGTACTAATGCGGGGATAAAACCCGCAACCCAAACAAGGCTTTGTGGCCCGTACCCAGGGGCACTTCCGTTGGTCGCAAATAAGTACTCTTATCAGAACATTTTCTTGTTTTTTACAGTTGGAAAAGATTGTTGAAAAAAACAAGAAAATAACCTGTAAGGTACTAAATCTGGGTTAATCTGCGTTCATCTGTGGTTTCTATTTTTTTGTTGAACCACAGATGAACACGGATAGACACAGATAAAATTTTAATAATTTCAAGTAGTTATAAAGAGTTACTTGAAAGAATCGGTAAAATATGTCGGTTCAACCCTTTTTCGTCAAATATTTGACATCTTAACCGCAAAACTCATAGCGAAAAGCGTAAGAGAACATATCGCTGAATGACGTACCGGAGCATCATCGCAGTCATATATTTAAAACTCAACTTTCTGAGTCAGGTTAACTGATTGATATTTATTGCTGAAACCATTAAATTCGTGGTTTTCCTTTGCGTCTTTGTGTCTTGGCGGGAGACAAAAAGCAATTAGCCCGCATAAACGCCAAGGCGTTTATGCCCTTTAGGGTGCAAGGGGGGCACAATATAAAATTATTCGCAAAAAATACCATTAAACCTATAAAAACAACTAGTTATAATAAGCCAGAAAGTTGAGTTTAAAAGTAACAAATTGTTTACGACACATTAAACCAAGGTTGTGACTGTCCTTAACTGAGTCGGGAAAAAAGCGCAAGGTTGTCGCTGTCCAGTACAAATGTCTACTTTTGGTAGATTGGCACAACAATTGCGGTAGGTTTGTTCAAGTCGGCAAAAGGAAGGTTTGGAGTTATTTGTCAATGCTTACCGTAAAAATTTGCTTAAAGAAGTTTCGAATTCAACCTTATAGATAATATACTGCAGGAGGAGAAAATGATGATTAGAAAATCTCGGCTTAAACTGATATTGGGGGTTCTGTTACTACTGCTGTCAACAGGCGCCTGCTGCTGTAAAGGAAAACCTCAGGTCCAGGCTGCAGCCCAACAGGAACCGGTCGCCGCCAATGTCGCCCCGCCGGTTATGGCCCAACCGGTAGTCGCGGCTGAACCGGTACTGAGCGAAGCCGTTGTTTTCGAAGAGTTTATGGATAAAATGATGCTCGATTTACAGACTCATTTTCTGGATCAGGCACTTTTTGTTGATAAAAGGCGTAAGGCCAATACAAATTTTCTCTTTTCCGCCTTTGTCAGTGAGGACAATTTTGATAAAACCACCGCTTTCGGCCGGATGCTGGGCGACGCACTGGCAAACCGGATGCAGAACGCGGGCCTGCAGGTAATCGAAGTCCGTCTCAGCCGCTCAATGCGGATTCATAAAAAATTCGGGGTACTGGCGATGAGTCAGGATGTGCAGAAACTCTTCTCCGAACATCAAGCGTCTTTCATGATCACCGGCTCCTATACAGTGATGCCCAATTATGTATATGTTGTGGCACGGGTTATCGGCAATACCTCTCAGGTCATCTATGCCTCGTCCGGGGTCTGGCTGCCGCGTACGCCGATGATCGACTATCTGCTTGACTACCGGGAGCCGACAGTTAAAGTAGTTCCGGCCGATTGAATAATTACAAGATCAAGTCAATGCGAATGAGACTTTTAATAATGAGATCTTTAATATCGAAATCATGCTTTATTACCGAACGGAAATTTGTCCGGAAGTTACTGGGCGTGGGATTGCTGTTGCTTTTGTTAAGCTCCTGCTGCTCCAGTATCCCGCCGTCCTATTACGATTATGAGTACGAACGCGACTATAAGACAGGAACCATTGTCAATCGGTTGTTCGAACAGGTACTGCCGACAATCAAAAAACCAGCGGTTCTTGTAGTGACGAGCTTCGTCCAACTTAACGATTTTTCGAAAACAAGTCGTTTCGGCCTGCTTATGTCCGAGCAACTTTTAAGCCGTATGGCCGGGAAAGGATTTATCTTGAAGGAAACCCGAATGAAGGACATTTTCTATCAGGGTCAAAACGGAGAATTTGTTTTAAGCCGAAAGTTCTCCAGGGTAGCCCGGGAACTGGATGCCCGGCTGGTATTGGTCGGAACCTATCTCGAAGCACATAACCATGTTTTGGTCAATGCCCGTCTGGTCGATTTCCAGACACGTGAAGTTGTCGCCTCGTACGGATGTCAGTTGGTCAAGACGCCGGATATCACTGAGTTGCTATCAAATTAACCAAAAAAATACGCGAAAGTTCGGGGTCGGGCGCGGTTCTTCTCCGCTAGGCGTTAAGATTTCTGTTTTTCCTTACGCTCGCTGCGCCCGCCTTGCAAAACTCGCTTACGCTCAAACAGTTGCAATGCTAATGGGCTCCCGCTCGCTTCCGAAAAACAACGAAATCGTTTCCGCAACCGCTTACGAAAAACCACCCCCGC
>WFRP01000120.1 GCA_015486505.1 Pseudomonadota bacterium
CCCCCCCAAAAAAAAGTTTGGTTCCATAATGATTTCATTATGGTTCTTTTTTCGCAAATTGTCAAGAGGGTTGTGGATGTTAATAATTTACTTAGCAGACGGGGTCATAGCAGACGGGGTCAGGCTTGACTTATGGGTATTTGGGTGAGATTCTTTTTTAACCATACCCCAAGGGCACTTCCTGCAGTCGCGACGGATAGGGACAGGGGCAGGGGCAGACGGAACCCTTTTGTTGATGGAGCTCGGTTTGAGTTCTTCGGGTCTGGTAATACCCGAAGGTTTGCACCTGATAATGGTTATGTGATCTTAATTCCGGTTTCTAAGATTTTTTTGACGAAAGGATTTTCATTATTGAAATCTTCAGGATTGTAAGGGATTGGTTCAAGATCACTACTAACCTTCAACTTAATGTGTCTAATCTTTTTTCTGTCTTCGAACCGTTCCCCAACAAAGACTTTTGAAACTATAGCAAGATCAATATCACTCCATTCATTATATGTTCCTTGAGCGTAACTACCAAATAGTACGGCCTGCTCTATTGTTATGCCACTGTTTTCCAGCTCTAGTAAGAACTGGTTTATGATCGATTTTATCTTATTTGGGATAATAGCCATTTCATCATCTCGTCAATTTCATAGAAATAATTTTCGCTGAACTTCTTAGTGCATTTCTTGTAAAATTCACTTTTGTATTGTGGGTATCTGGCTTCCAGATTAAAATCGTTTACCTCATCAAGAAGAATTTCCTGTTCTTCCGTTAGTTTGATTTTTGTATGCCTTGCCAATTTTATCAGGTTGTGGGTTTTAGGGGGTAGCTGGTTATTGTTGTCTTGAATAAATAGTGCTTTTAAGATTTTTTCAAGAACCAGGTGGCCGACGAATAAACACCAATCATATTTTTCCGAGGAGAACAGACTTTTTGCCGTGTCCCAATCATGCTCCGCACCATCGGTCCAAAATTTGACATGTTCTTCAATTTTCATAGCAGCTTTGCCGTCACTGATTTGCAGGTAACGCCCACGTTAGAATTTGTACTGCAACTCTCCTTCACCCCCGGGACGCTATCATGAAACGGAACCAAAATCAATGAATTAAGTCAAAGGAATTGCAAGACCTGGGATAAATTTCTTTGTTACCGAATCGAGCGGATCTGAGAATCTGTTGCGGGAAGGTAAGAGTGCGGATGCGGTTGCGGTTTTGACCGATTCCGGTGGCCTCCAGGAGGAGACGACGGCTTTGGGGGTTCCCTGTTTGACTTTGCGGGAAAATACGGAGCGGCCGAACGATTGAACTTGGTACCAATATCCTGGGCGGTAATCAACCGGCCGGTATTATGCGGGCCTTTAAGCAGTTAAGTGAATCTTTTGGCGTTGGTGCGGCCGGGCGGCGTGAATGTAAAGTACCCAAATGGGATGGCCGGGCCGCGGAGCGAATTTGGCAGATATTGTTGGGGTGGGGTTTTTGTTTAGGGAAAAACTTATACTTTGATAGTGTATTTCAGTAGCTTGAGTGGGTTTAATGATGGAATTGATTCATTTAGGGGGTGAGAAGACGGTTACCGGGTCTTGTCATCTGCTGCGGGTTAATGGAGTTAATGTTCTGGTTGATTGCGGTTTGGCTCAGGGTGGTGATCGGGTGCGGCCGATGGCTGAGTGGCCGGTGGCGCCGGATGAGATCGATTTTCTGTTTTTGACCCATGCTCATATTGATCATATTGGGAGGCTGCCTGAGATTATAAGGGGTGGCTTCAGGGGTGAGATAATCACGACTGAGGCGACCTCTTTTTTATTGGGGCCGATGCTTAAGGATGCTTTAAGTTTCAGTGATTTTAAGCGGGATGAGCGGGAGCGGATTTTAGTACCTTACAGGTTATTTTCTTGTAAAAAAAACAAGAAAATGTTCTGATAAGAGTACTTATTTGCGGGCCGTAAAAGGTCGGTTGAGTTGCGGGATTTGTTCCCGCATTAGAGGAGATTGAGCGGCTGACCTGGAGTTTTGAGTATGGGAAAGAGTTTGAGTTAAAGCGGGGAGTTCGGTTTAAGTTGGGCCGGGCCGGACATATTTTAGGGTCGGCCTGGGTGCGGTTTTCGGGAGATTGCGCGACGGTTGTCTTTTCCGGCGATCTCGGCAGCCGGAATACGCCGCTTTTGCCGGATCCTGATATCCCGGAGCCTTGCGATTTGTTGGTGATGGAATCGACTTATGGCGATCGGCGGCATGGTGATCGTAATCATCGGATTGAACGTTTGGGTGAGGTTTTAAGTCATGCCTTGGCGGATGGCGGTAAGGTTTTTGTGCCGGCATTCTCTTTGGGTCGCAGCCAGGAACTTATCTATGAGATGGATCGGCTTTTCAGTGATGCTGAATGGCAGGCAAAGTTTCCGGAGTTGGCTGGGGAAAAGGTGCCGGTTTTTCTCGATTCACCTTTGGGTTTGAAGATTACCGAAATCTATTCCAGGTTGGGGAAATTTTGGGATCAGGAGAGCCGGGGGCTTTTGGCCGGCGGTGATCATCCGCTCGATTTTGCTGGTTTGTATGGGGTCGATAGTTTTAAGCGGCATCATCGCCTGCTCGATTATGAGGGGCCGGGTGTGATTGTGGCTGGTAGCGGGATGTGCAGCGGTGGACGGATTATTGATCATTTGAAAGCGGGGATTGGAGAAACTCGTAATGATATTCTTTTTGCCGGCTACCAGGCAAATGGAACGCCGGGCCGAGATATTTTGCAATATCATAAGCGGCCCGGGGCTTATGTCTATTTTGATGATAAAAAGTACGAAATTAAGGCGCGAGTACATCAATTAAGCGGTTATTCAGCCCATGCCGATTGTGATGATCTGGTGGCGTGGGTTACGGCCATGGCCGAGAAACCGGGCAAAATTAAGCTTGTGCATGGCGATTCTGGGGCACAGAAGGCGCTGGCCGGGAAGTTGGCTGGTAATGGGTATCTTATGGCGTGAAAACCCGGGCCGAATATTTCTTTTAGTAAAACAAGCAAAACTGTGTTAGGTTGTTGAGAGTGGTTCCGCTAAATATTTGCGGCCGGTTCAGATTTACAGTCGGGTCTGGTTTCGTTTGTATCGGCCTGTTGAATGATTCTTTATTTCACCGCCTGTTTTTCAAAATAAAATACTGCCTTGCTGCTTGAAATAAGCGAATTATTTCACCAACCCCCTGTGTTAGGG
>WFRP01000121.1 GCA_015486505.1 Pseudomonadota bacterium
AAAGACGCAAAGGTATTTAAGTGATATTGTTCTTTTTTTGGTTTTCTTGGCGCCTTTGCGTCTTTGCGGGCATCTATAACTGCGCGAATATAATACAAAATATCTAACTCAGAAAGTTGAGGTACTTATTTGCGGGCCGATAACTTTCTTTTGGGTTGCGGGATTATTCCCGCATTAGGTTGGATTGTCAATGCGGCCTGAAGTTTTTTCGGATATGAGTTGAAAATAGTAAAAAATATTCGATAATAGAGTTAGTGGGAGGAGATTTGATTGATGGTTAAAGTTGGGATTTTATTGTCCGGCTGCGGGGTTAATGACGGCTCCGAGATTCATGAGGCCGTTTTGACGATGCTGGCCCTGGATAAACTCGGGGCGCAACGGATATGTCTGGCGCCGAATATTGAACAGTGTGATGTAGTTGATCATTTTTCCGGAATCGCGGTTACGGAAACCCGAAATGTCCTGATTGAATCGGCCCGGATTGCCCGGGGGGAAATCAGCGACCTGGCAACGGTTTCAGCCGCGGATATGGACGCTGTAATCTTGCCTGGTGGTTTCGGCGCGGCCCGGAATCTATCCGATTTTGCCGGTGCCGGAGCTGCGGCCCGGGTGCAGCCGGAGGTCTTTAGTTTTCTTCAGGATATGCACCGGGCGCAAAAGCCGATTGGCGCGATCTGTATCGCGCCGGCGGTTGTCGCTTTGGCTCTGGGCGAATTTAATCCGCTTTTGACGATCGGCAATGACCCGGCGACCGCCGCCGTTTTAGAATCTTGCGGGGCCCGGCATCAGGATTGTTCGGTTTATGATATCGTTGTCGATCAAAGCAACCGAATTGTCACTACCCCGGCCTATATGTTAGGGCCAGGACTTAAAGAGATCTCTCAGGGGATTGACAAGTTGGTGTGCCGGATAGTCGAAATGGCGGTTTGACAGGAGTAAAATTGTTTGCTTTTTTAATGCTCTTCTGTTGCTTGTGGGTTACTTATTCGCTTGACAAGGTTATCGATATTTTATATACAGAACCCGGTTAGTGGAGATCCTGGATGCTTTGCTTAGGTTTGTGATTTTGCACAATAAGGTGCTTAAGTTATTAATTATTATGGAGGATGTGTAATGAAAAAGATTGTAATGTTAGTGGCAATGGTGGCTTTTCTGGCGGTAGCAGCGGTGGCTTTCTCTAATCCTGCGGCTCCATCCGGCGACATTAGTATGAAATGTAAAAAAGGAGTGGTCACTTTCAGTCATAAAATTCATATGGAAAAGGCCGGGATTAGTGACTGTAAAACCTGTCACCATAAATACAAAGGTGAAGGCGAGCCCCAGAGATGTGATACCTGTCATAAAGAGAAAAAAGATAAAGCGCCCAAGATAATGACTGCGGCTCATAAACAGTGTAAAGGCTGCCATAAAAAATCTAAAAACAAGGCCGCACCGACCAAATGTAAGGAATGTCATAAAAAATAGTTGATTTTTTAGTGCTATTGCAAAAAGCCCTCTGTTGATAACGGAGGGCTTTTTTAACCTTAAGATGGAGGAAATGATATGAAGAAGATTGTAATGTTGGCGGCATTGGTGGCTTTTATCGCTATCTCCGCAATCGCTTTCGCTAACCCCACGGCCCCGACCGGTGAGCTTAAGGTTACGGAAATGATGAAGAGCAATAAAAAACCGCCGGTAATGTTCAGCCACGCCAAACATGCTGAGGCCGTGCCGGATTGTAAAACCTGTCATCATACCTGGGATGGTAAGGCAAATCCGGAAAAATGCAGCAAATGTCACACCGGCCGGAAATCCGGCAAAAAAGATAATATGAAGAATACCATGCATAAAAAGTGCAAGGGTTGTCATAAAGAACTGAAGAAAGCGGGCAAGAAACATGGCCCGACCAGCTGTAAAAAATGTCATAAAAAATAGTTGATTGCCGGACTAGGAATGTATATAAAGGGCATCTCGTAAATGAGATGTCCTTTTTTGTTGACGCTTTAAGGTTGGGCGTGTTAGAAAGGGTTAAACTGTACTGGAAAGGTATTAAAATTGACTGAGAAGAAAAATGTAAAGCCGAAGAGTTTGGCGACAGGCCGGATTACGGCCTTTTTTGCGTCACTGAAATTAACCATATTTCTCTTGATTCTGCTGGCGCTGGTATCGATTATCGGGACCGTAATCCCCCAGAATCAGATGCCGGCCGAGTACCTTAAGTTTTATAAGGAATCGACTTACACAACCCTTAAGGCGATTGGTTTTCTCGATATGTACCACTCCTGGTGGTTTGTGCTGATTCTGGCGCTTCTGGCGCTCAACCTGATCGTCTGTTCGCTGAAGCACTTTCCTAGGACCTGGCGTTTTTTCGCAAAACCGACCCGGTTACTGGATCGGGATCTGGAGAAGGCCGCGAATCTGATCTGGCATTCTCCGGGGAAGAAAAAATGGCCTGAGCCCGCCGGCCTTTTACCACAGCTCAAAACTTTGTGGCCCGGGAAATGGTGTCTGACTGAGCATCAGGGTGAGCGCGGCCCTGAATTTCATTATGCCGGGGAGAAAGGCTGCTGGTCGCGTCTGGGCTATTATTTTGTGCACTTGAGTATTCTGGTTATTTTTGCCGGGGGCATCATCGGCTCGTTATTCGGCGTCAAAGGTTTTGTCAATATCCCTGAAGGCGAGAAGGTTTCATCATTTTATACTTACGGGGCTCAGCAGACCTCGATCGCGTTGGGATATCAGGTTGAGTGTCGGGATTTTACGGTTGAATTTTATGAGAGCGGCAGGCCGAAAGAGTATTCCAGTGATCTGGCAATCTACGATGACGGCAAACTGGTCAAAGAGAAACGGATTGAGGTTAATCATCCGCTTTCTTATAAAGGCTTTACTTTTTATCAGTCAAGTTACGGTGCCTACGGCGGCGCGGTTGAGCTTGAGTTGAATTTTCGGGAAAGCGGTTTAGTTTTGCCGCTGAAGCTTGAGGTTGGTAAGCCGCTGCGGCTGCCGGAGAAATGGGGTTGGATTGAGGTTCTCAAATATGATGAAAACTATATGCGGATGGGCCCGGCGGTAATGGTGTTACGGGATCCCGGCAACGGGGTCAAGCCGTATCGGTTTCAGGTTTTTCAGCGCTACCCCAAATTTGGCGAGCAGAACAGCAAGACCGGGGAGTTCTGTGTTTTCAAGGATATCGAGCAGCGTTACTATACCGGCCTGCAGGTCAATAAAGATCCCGGAGTCTGGATTGTCTGGTTGGGCTGTATTATGATGATTCTGGGGCTCTTTGTTGCCTTCTTTATGTCGCATCGGCGCCTCTGGCTGCGGCTGGCGCCGGCGAACGATAATCCGGAGCGGCTGGAACTGGTTTTTGTCGGTAACGCCAATAAGAATCAGCCGGCCTTCGCTGCCGAATTTCAAGAGTTAGTGAAAAAAATCAAGGCCTGGAAGTAGCTACAGGTTATATATGTTAAGGAACTGACGATGAATACTTATATTTTTAGTATTGTTACTTTTGTTTATATGGCGGCAATGGTCGTTTTTGTCGCCTATCTGGCTTTTCGTAAACCGCTGGTCGCCCGGGTGGCAACCGTAATTATGACCGCGGGCTGGCTCGCGCAAACGGCAGCGATCGGTTTGCGCTGGTATGAATCGTATGAGATGGGTATCGGCCACGCGCCGATGTCCAACCTCTATGAGTCATTGGTTTTTTTCTCCTGGACGATTATTTTGCTCTATCTTTTTATCCAGTATAAATACAAGATCAAGATACTGGGGGCTTTTGTGACGCCGTTTGCTTTTCTCGGCATGGCTTATGCCTCAATCTCTCCCAGTGTTAATGAGACGATTCAGCCTCTGGTGCCGGCACTGCAGAGTAACTGGCTGATTTCGCACGTGGTTACCTGTTTTCTCGGTTATGCCGCGTTTGCGGTCTCCTGCGGTGTGAGTTGTACCTATATTCTGAAAAAACGTTACGAAGACCGCCAGGCTACTGGCGGGGTTTTGGGGGCGTTTCCCGCGTCCGGGGTTCTGGATGAATTGATTTACAAGACTATTGCCATCGGTTTTCCGCTGTTGACGATCGGGATTGTTACCGGTGCCGCCTGGGCTAATTACGCCTGGGGGACCTATTGGAGTTGGGACCCGAAAGAGACCTGGTCATTGATTACCTGGTTTATCTATGCCGCCTTTCTCCATGCCCGGGTCACCCGGGGCTGGCGCGGGGTCAAGGCGGCGGTGCTCTCGATTGTCGGTTTTGTCGCGGTTATCTTCACCTATCTCGGGGTTAACCTGCTGCTTTCGGGGCTCCACAGCTACGGTGGTGGTTGATAACTCTTCTGTTTGTGGTTTATTCGTAACTATTCAGCCGAATCCGGGGTCGGGCGCGGCTTTTCTCCGCTAGGCGTTAAGATTTCTGTTTTTCCCGCACTCGCTTTCGCCCGCACTGCAAGGGTACTTCCGTTGGGCGCATGCAAAATTCGCTTACGCTCAGACAGTTGCAATGCCTATGGGCTCCCGCTCGCTTTCGAAAAACGACGAAATCTTTCCGCAACCGCTCCGAAAAACCACCCCCGTCCCCTCCTGAAAGAGGGGAGATAGAATTTAGTACCTTACAGGTTATTTTCGGCACCAAAAAAAAGATTTAATAACCAGAAAATGTTCTGATAAGAGTACTTATTTGCGACCATCGGAAGTGCCCCTGGGTACGGGCCGGTAACTTTCTTTTGGGTTGCGGGAGTTTGTTCCCGCATTAGCTGAATAGTTAGATTTGTTCTAAAAAAACGTCGTAATCTGGGATCGCGGCGTTTTTTTTGTTTGCGGGTTTTATCATTGATTGACTAATCGATGATTTTGTGAAATAAGAGGCGCCGGTGAAAATATGGTGTGAGATTGATTGAGCGGCCAGCTTACCTGGCGCTCGGTTGAGCGAAATTTACTTTTTTTGAGACTGCAGTCAGCTTACGGCGATTGCGGGTCAGGTTCCGGGAGGATGAGATGGCGGTAAAGGTTGCGCTTAATGGTTTTGGCAGGATTGGCAGGGATTGTTTGCGGGCGGCGGCAACTGATGATCGGTTTGCTTTTAAGGCAATCGTCAGTACCACTGATGACGCGCGGACGATGGCTCATCTTTTGAAGTATGATTCAGTTGCCGGCCGGCTTGATGTTGAGGTTGTTGCCGGAGATAAGTTTTTGCTGGTTAACGGTCAGCGGATTGAGCTGATTGCCAGCCGTGATCCCAAAGATGTGCCCTGGCAGAAACTGGGTGTTGACATTGTGATGGAGTGTTCCGGACTCTATCGTACCCGGGACAAGGCGGCGGTATTTCTGGATCTCGGGGTTAAACGGGTAGTGGTCTCGGCCCCGGTTAAAAAAGCGGACGCGACGATTGTCTTAGGGGTAAATGAAAAGGTTTTTGCTGCCGATAAGGATTTTATTGTTTCGAATGCTTCCTGTACGACTAACTGCCTGGCCCCGGCGGCTAAAGTGATGCTGGAGAATTTCGGTTTTAAGCGCGGAATGATGACCACAATCCACTCCTATACCCGGGATCAGCAGATTCTGGATTCGCGGCATAAAGACCTGCGTCGGGCGCGGGCGGCGGCGCTGTCGATGATTCCGACAACCACCGGGGCCGCAGCCGCCGTCGGAATGGTGCTGCCGGCCTTGAAGGGCAAGATTGACGGGCTCGCGGTGCGGGTGCCGACCCCGAACGTATCGATGGTTGATCTGGTTTTTGAGAGCGAAAAAGATGCCGATATTGAGGCCGTAAATAATGCCTTTCGCCAGGCGGCCGCCAATGAACTTAAAGGGATTCTCGCGGTTTCGGATGAACCTTTGGTCTCGCTCGATTTTAACCATAATCCCAATTCATCAATTATCGATGCGCCGTTAACCAATGTTATCGGTGGTAATATGATCAAAATTATGGCCTGGTACGATAATGAATGGGGTTATGCCAACCGGCTTAATGATTTAACCCTTTATGTCGCCGGGAAAACCGGGCTGGATTAAGGGGAGTGCCATGAGCATGCGTTACATTGACCAGGTTCCGGAAGGGTTTTATAACGGGAAAAAAGTCCTGATGCGGGTCGATTTTAATGTGCCGATGGATGGGGAAGGAAATATTACCGACGATGTTCGGATCCGGCGGGTGCTGAAAAGCATTAATTACCTGCTTGATGAAGATGCGGTGATCGTTCTGGCTACCCATATGGGGCGGCCCAAGGGGAAGATGGTTGCCAAATATTCCCTGGAGCCGATTGCCAAGAGATTAAGCCGCTTGCTGAAAAAGGATGTCGTTTTTCTGCATGACTGTATCGGCGATGAGGTTAAAAAGACCATTGCCGAAGCTGGGCCCGGAACCGTTATCATGTTGGAGAATCTGCGATTTTACGCGGGTGAAACCGGGAATGATCATGAGTTTTCTCAGGCACTGGCAGATGGTATCGATATCTATGTCAATAATGCTTTCGCCACCGCGCATCGGGCCCACGCCTCCGTTGTCGGGGTAACCGAGTTTGTGCCGGTCTGCCTGGGTGGGTTCTTGATGCGGGAAGAGCTTGACTATTTTGCCAGGGCCCTGAAAAATCCGCTGCGGCCGCTGACCGCGATTATCGGCGGGGCCAAGGTTTCAAGCAAACTCCATGTTATTAAAAATCTGCTTAATTCGGTTGATCGGATTATTGTCGGTGGCGCGATGGCGTTCACATTTCTGCGCGGCCAGGGTTTCGGCCTGGGGCGCTCAATGATTGAAGAGGATATGGTTGAAGATGCCCGCGCCACCTTTAATGAAGCTATTGCCCGCGGTATTCGCTTTTACCTTCCGGTTGACTGTGTTGCCGCCTCCGGCATTGCTCCCGATGTTGAGACCCGGGTGGTGCCGGTGCAGGAGATCCCGAAAAACTGGATGGGGCTTGATATCGGGCCCGCCTCGGCCACGCTTTTCAATGAAGTAATCAAGGATTCAAAGACGATTGTCTGGAACGGGCCGATGGGAGTTTTCGAAATTCCGATCTTCAGCCGCGGGACTTTGGGGATGGTGCATAACGTCGCCAGTACTTACGCCTTAACGATTGTCGGCGGCGGTGATACCGATGTCGCGGTCCATAAGGCCGGAGAGGTTGACCGGATCTCCTATATTTCGACCGGCGGCGGAGCTTTTCTCGAACTGATGGAGGGGAAAGTGCTGCCCGCGGTTAAAGCCCTGGAGAGTTGTTGTAACGGCACTTTGGGAGACTCCTGATGGCGGCATTGCAGCAGATTATCGCCGGCAACTGGAAAATGAACCTGACTTTAAGCCAGGGGCGTGAGTTTTTAGATAAACTGGAACCTGGCTTGAAAAACAAAAAACCGGCCCGAAAGGTTATTCTGGCGCCCAATTTTACTTTACTGGCAACCCTTTTTCCGAGGTGCGCGGCCTGCGGGGTTGAACTGGCGGCCCAGAACTGTGCCGCAGAGGAAAGCGGCGCTTTTACCGGCGAGACTTCAGTGGCTATGCTGAAAGCTGCCGGGGCCGCCTATGTTCTGGTCGGACATTCCGAGCGCCGGCAGCTGTTTGCCGAGAGTGATCAATTGCTGGCCCAAAAACTTCACGCGGTAGTGGCCGGCGGCCTGACGCCGATACTATGTGTCGGCGAGACCCTGGAGCAACGGCGGCAGGGGGCCGCGGTCGAAGTTGTGCTTCGTCAGTTGAGTGACTCGCTGATGGATTTTTCGGGAGCGCGACTGATTGTTGCCTATGAACCGGTCTGGGCGATCGGTACCGGCGAAACCGCAACCCCTGAGGACGCCCGGTTGATGCACGCGGAAATTCGTAGATTTCTGCAGGGTAGATTTGCTTGGGGCCAGGATGTGCCGATTCTCTACGGCGGCAGCGCCAAGCCGGGGAACGCGGCTGAACTTTTAGCCCAGCCTGAGGTTGATGGTCTGCTGGTCGGCGGTGCCGCGTTGAATCCGGACTCTTTTTTAGAGATAATCGAGGTCTGATGGCCCCGGGGCTTTTTCTTTTGCTTGACTTTTTTCGTATAAATTGATAGTTGCGCCGCTTTCAATGAAAGAATAAATTTACATTTCACGCGGAGAGATACCTTGACTTCATTTATAATTGCGGTTCATGTAATAGTTTGTCTGGTTTTGGTTGTTGTCATCCTGCTGCAGACCGGCAGCGCCGGTGGTATGGGGGCGGCCTTTGGCGGCGGTGGGAGCCAGACCCTGTTTGGCGGTTCCGGTTCCGGCAAATTTTTCACCCGGTTGACGGCAATTGTTGCCGCGCTGTTTATGATTACCTCGATATCGTTGACGATTATGTCAGCGCACCGGGCCAAGGGTACGGTAATGAAAGGTTATACCCCGCCGGCGGTTGAAAAAACGGTTCCGGCGACGCCAGCCGCAAAAGCGGCTCCGGCAGCGGCTCCGGCAGCCCCGGTAACCGAAAAACCCGCTGCTGAAAAGGGGAAATAGAGACCCAGGATTTTAAAAAATAATTATTGCTTTACAGTTTAAAAAAGGCCTCCATGTGATTGGGGCCTTTTTTTTTGCTCTTTTGCAGGTTTCTGGGAACGTGGTTTGCAAGCGGACTTCATTTGTGTGGTAAACTGATTTCAGGTTTATTTTTTATTGCAAATTGGAAAATTTACATTTCATTAATGTGATTTCTATCTAAAGTCGACTAATTAGTTGACATTATTCAATTTCATTGTTAAGGGAAGATTAAGATTAATGTAATTTAATGCGGGAACAGATCCCGCAAACCCAAACAGGGACTTGCGGCTCGCAAATAAGTGCTCTTATCAGAATATTTTCTGATTATTAAATTTTGTTTTTTGTGCAGAAAATAACCTGTAAGGTACTGATTATGGAGAGCGTCGCGAGTGTTTTTGGCGGATATATTTATGGGGGAGGAACGGGATGATGAAGTTTAAACTTGGTGCCTTAATGTTTATAATGCTGTTGTTGACAGCAGCCTGCGGGCAGGTGACAAAAGAGACTTTGAGCCCGGTTCCGACTAACCGGATTGTTGACTCAGGCAAGCGGATTGTAATCCTGCCTTTTGCTGATTATACCCCGGATTCTTCACCGGAGCTTTATTGGCGCAGGAATCTTCTGGTGACGGAATCTCTTGAAGATGAGTTCGCCCGTTTTGGTCTGGCGACGGTTATGGAAGAGGATGTGGTCGAGTATTTGATGGATGAGCATATTATCGAACCGCCGGAAGTCTTCTTTGTCGACACGCCGAACAATAACTATATGCGCAAGGAAATTGACAGTGGTGACTGGTCGTCAGAGATGATGGCTGAGTTACAGTACGCGATAACCCGGAATGAAGAAGTTGAGAAGCAGGAGCAGAAACAGCCCGATAACGCGGTTGGCGGCAGTGCCCTGCATATATCGCTGACGACCCCGGAAGTAACGAAAATCGGGGACTATTTCGGGGTTGATTATATTATCCGGGGGCGCCTGATTGAGTTCGAGAAAGGGGTGGCCAGAGACGATTTTAATCCCTTTCATGTCGGTTTTCTGCCCTTCTTTTTCAACAGCAGTCAGCGGGTTCTGTTCGGTCTGGCCAAATCGGAAAACTATGAGTTGATGGACAAAATGGCGATCGGCGGGGCCCTGGGGACCGTAATTGGCCATCATAATGAAAACTTCCCCTTTGATGAGGACACCGATACCAAAACCTCCGGCCATCCCCTTTTCGGGACGACGGAGACCGATGTTACCGATTATCACGCCTTGAATACCGCCCTCTGGGGGGTTGCCGGGGCCAGTGCTGCTTATCTTGCGCATAATGGCGGCAAAGTCCCGCGGGCCGTGGTGCAGATCCGGATCATGGTTCAGGATGCCCATACCGGCCGTCTGGTCTGGAGCAACCGTTCCGAGGTTGAAGTTATTCCCGAGAGTATCTACGCGAATCAGGAATACCGCAAACTGGTCGGCAAGGCGATTCATATGGCCACCAGCAGCCTGGTGGCAAATTTCATCGCCAGCGCCGAAGGCGACCTCTTGACGGTGCCGGTTCCGGCTTCAAATCCGGCGGCACCGCTGGAAGTCAGTGAAAATAAGTAGGATTGATAATTAATTAATTCTAAATCCTAATATAAACTAAATAAGATAAATGATTTTCATCTGTGTCTATCTGTGTTCATCTGTGGTTCCTTTTTTAACCACAGATGAACACAGATAGACACAGATGGGTGAAATATCTACAGATACGGCAGGTCCGTTGAAGGGGGATTATGATGGAGTCAACCGGTACGATTAAGGCATCCATGCAGAACTGTAAGAACCATAGTTCGATGCGCTGTTTTGCTCTGACTCTCTTGTTGTTGATGACGTTGGTTTTGAGCTTTGTGCCCCCTTTACGAGCGGCAAATGAAGGCCCGAATATCCCGATTTCAATTATCAACGGTGCGACTGCCCCGGATACCGCAACCCTGCTCGGTGATGATCAGCAAAATCCGAGCGTGATTGCCCTGCCGGATAAAAATAAATGGTTTGTCGTCTGGGAAGACTGGCGTAACTGGAGTAGCAGCGGTGCCGATATCTATGGCCGTTTTATTAATGGTGACGGCAGTTACTGTGGTGATGAAATTGCGATTTCAACCGCGGACGGCAACCAGACGGTACCGGTGCTCGCCTACCGTAATCGACCTGATGCTGATCCGCAAGTCGCTGGAACCGACAAAATTATGATCGCCTGGCAGGATACCCGGGGTACCACTGCATCAGGTTTTCTTTATTACAAGATTCTTGACATTTCTTCCCTGGCTGCAGATTGTTCATCCGGGGCGACATTAAGTAGTGAGACCGCAGTAGGCTATACCTCTATTGGTGTCGATAGTTTGATTTCGCGTAAATTGCCGAAAGCGGCATACGATACGGCTAGAGATCAATTTTGGTTGGTCTGGATCGAAAGTCGGGATGCCTTACAAAGGGTTGAGGAACAGCCGTTTGGCGTCGCCGGCATTCTTACGGGGCCTTATTGTGATGACGGTAATGGTGAACCTGAGTGTACTTGTGAGGACGGTAGTGATCCTGAGTTGAAATGCGCTGATGGTTCTCACCCTTCGGTCAAATGTGATAACGGCACTGATGCATACCAAGAATGGTTCGATTGTCAATTCAAGTTTAATTGTGCAGATGGGAGCAATCCAACTATTACCTGTTCAGACAATAGTATCCCTTCTCCTGTTTGTTCTGATGGCAGTGAAGTAGCTTACAGGTGTGCTGATCATAGTCTCTGTAAATATTCCAGGATTGCGACCACAGCATCGTGGAGCTTTAGCGACTCCAGCTATGTTGGTTATGTTTCCATTAATGCCGTATCTGGTAACGTTGGAACTCCCGAGGTTGTCAGAAACCGTGGTTTAATTCCGTTGGATACGGACGATGATGGAGTATTTGATGATGAGAGAGAGAGCATTCGTTCTGTGCGCCTCATTTCTCATAGTATGACGGCTACGGAAGACAAATATATTTATGAATATTTTAAGAACGTAAATAATGTAACTATCGCTTGTGATGAGTCATCTTCAGAAACCTTGATCGTCTGGGAGGGAATCAGAGGGCGGGCAACCTTGACCTGTACCTACGAAGATAATGACGGAAATGATGCTCCCAGCATCGGCGATTCTTTTACGACCAAATTGGTTCTGGATAAATGGGATAATGATGACGGTCGGGTGCATATCTTCAGCCTTTTCGATAAATATATCGAGCAGACTGTTGTTCAATCCCAGTTGATTGACTCCTCTCAGAAGGATTGTTTTTATCCGGCAGTCGGTTTTGACTCAACCAATCGCAAGTTTCTCGTCGCCTGGGAAGACCGTGATAAACATGATGATGGATCCGGTGATGGAATCCACAGCAAGATTTTTGGGCAACTGCTCTATTCCGGAGGTGGACTTTATGCTGGTAATATAGCAATAAG
>WFRP01000122.1 GCA_015486505.1 Pseudomonadota bacterium
GTAACGCTTTGTAACTACTTGAAATTATTAAAATTTTATCTGTGTCTATCCGTGTCCATCTGTGGTTCAGCCAAAAATAGAAACCACAGATGAACGCAGATGAACACAGATTTAGGGTCAAAAACGGGGACAGGTCAAAAACGGGTCAAAAACGGGGACAGACCACGTTTTTTTATAACTTAATTGGCAAGAAATCGCCGAACAATCGGGTAAAGTCCGACCGCAAGTAACTCCCCGGTTTAATTTATATTTCATCGGGCGGCGGCTCACCCTTTGGCGTTCGGCGAGGGAACCGACAGGCTCAAGAAGGGTAAATAATCTATCTATTTATGAATAATTTGAATAATTTGCTGAATCAAACAACATTTTCATCCCAACCTTTTCAAACCAGCGATTTTCATACATTTTCACGCCGCCGTTAACATATTCATTCAATATCATCAATCAAACACCACCGAGCTTCGATCCTGCGCAGAAGATTTTCTTCTGGAACACCCGTTATGACCGACACCAGGATCTTGAGGGCTCGGATCTTCTGCGGAAAGATATAGGTCTTGAAATCAGCCGTATCGACAAGTCCGCGCAGGACATTAACTGCTTCCCATATGGCAAAAATTTTTCAGCTGCTGGAGAAAATGATAAGCGACAATGCCGACGGTGGTCGAGAGATTAAGGCTTCTGACCTTGCCGGTCATCGGCACCGTACAGGTTAGGTAGCTGTCCAGCAGATAAGGCGGCAGCCCCCGGGTTTCCGGGCCGAAAAGCAGGCCGGAGCCCCAGGGGAAATCAGTGATGGAAATGTAATTTTTTTCAGCCCTGGCGCTTAAGGCAATTATCGGTTTCGGGACAGCGGTCAAATTATTCCAGAGCTCTGAAAAGCCGGTAAAATTATTGTGTTCAGTGACATCGACCTCAGACCAGTAGTCAAGCCCGGCCCGTTTGAGATTGCGGTCATCGGTTTTAAAACCTAAAGGGTGAATTAAATGCAGGGGAATCTCGGCGGCGGCGCAAAGCCGGGCGATATTGCCGGTATTGGCCGGAATTTCTGGCTCAAAAAGAATTATATGCAGCGGCGGATTTTCTATCCGCCGGGCTGACCGGCTGATTGATTCACTCATCTTACATCTCAACCCCGGCCTTACTCATAATGCTTTCAATTTCCTGATTTAATTTTTCCCATTTATGGTAGGCCCAGCTTAATTTCTCTTCGCACTCTTTTTTGGCGGCGGCATGTTTCCTGATGGTTTCCGGGGCCGTATTCGAATAGTAACCGGGCTCTGAAAACATCTGATTGAATTTTTCATTCTCTTTTTCAAGAGCTTCGCAGAGTTTTTCGGCGGCGCTGCTCTCTTTTTTTAAAGGTTTGAGCTGCTGGTTGAGTTTTTTGCGGGCAATCTTGTCCTGCGGTTGGCTTTTTTTGCGCTTTTTGCCGGCCGGGGCCGGGGCGGACTTTTCGGTTTTCAGCTTGTCCGGCGATTTCTCTTTAAGTTCGCGCATTCGGGTGGGTTGGACTTTGTCGGGATTGTCGCCGCTTAAATGGTCGCAGCCTAAATGTTCAAGATATTCGGCGTAGGTACCGGGATAGAGGGCAAAGCCGTCAGCTTTTAACTCCAGAATCCGGGTTGCGAGCCGATTGACCAGGTAACGGTTATGGCTGACGAAGATTATGCTGCCCTCGAATTTAACCAGGGCGTCAATAAAAGTTTCAATCGATTCCAGATCAAGATGGTTGGTCGGCTCATCCAGAACCAGGACGTTGCCTTTTTTTAACACCAGTTTGGCGATTACCAGCCGGGCGGCTTCGCCGCCGGAAAGAGCGGCCGTCGATTTATGAACATCATCACCGGAAAACAGAAGATTGCCGAGATGGCCGCGAATCGTGCTGATACTTTCGCCGGGGCCGAAACCGTAAAGGTATTCATAGGGTGTGGTGTTGCCGGGGATAGACTCTTTGTGATCCTGGGAAAAATATTCCGGATAAGTTTCATAGCCCCAGTCACAGCTTCCCTGATCGGATTTAAGTTCAGCCATGATAATTTTTAAAAGGGTCGATTTACCGATGCCGTTGGGGCCGATAACCGCCAGACGGTCACCTTTATTGAGCGTAAAGGAGACATCGGTCAAAACTTGTTTCGCGCCGTAGGCTTTACTTATCGATTTTACTTCAAGAACGGTTTTTCCGGAAGGCCGGCAGCAGGTGAAAGTGATTTTCGGGTGGGCCCGGGAAGAGTAGAGCGGCTGGACTAGGTCTTTCTCCATCCGGCTGATTTGCTTCATCTTGCTCTGCGCCTGCCGGGCTTTGCTCGCTTTGCCTTTGAAGCGGGTGACAAAGGTCTGCAACTCATTCATCTTCTTTTCAGCCTTATCGGATTCCTGCCGCCGCTGGAGGTCCTCAAGCTCGCGGGCCTTGAGGTAATAGTCGTAATTACCGGGATAGATTTTTATCGTCTGGTAATCGATATCGGCAATATGGGTTGAAACCCGATTGATAAAATCGCGGTCGTGCGAGACCACGATTACGGTGCCTTTGTAGTCGCCAAGATACTCTTCGAGCCAGCGTACCGACATAATATCAAGATGGTTGGTCGGTTCATCAAGGAGCAGGACTTCAGGTTGGCTGAACAGGCATTGCGCCAGCAAAACCCTGAGTTTGTAACCGCCGGAGAGCACCTGCATCGGCTGCGAATGGTAGATTGTGGCAATCCCCAGACCTTCAAGCATCTGCGAGATTTTACTTTCCGCCTGATAACCGTCGTAATGCTGGATGATCTCTTCGAGGGCAATTATCTGTTCGGCATCGGGCTCGGTTTCGGCAAGAAGTTTCTCTTTTTTGGCGAAAGCCTGAAAAAGTTCCATCTGCCCCTGCATAACGACATCAACCAGCAGATCGTTTTCAAAGGCAAAATGATCCTGATTCAGGGTGCCGACCCGCATTCGGGCGGGGAGGCTGACCGACCCGGTGTCATAACTTTCGTCACCGCACAAAATTCTGATGAACGTCGATTTCCCGGCCCCGTTGGGACCGACAACCCCGTAGCGGTTGCCGGGGTCAAACTGGAGGCTGACATCCTTAAAAAGAGTCTGGCCGCCGTAACTTTTGCTCAGGTTGGTAACTGTGATCATATTAACTCAACTTTCTGACTAACTATAACTAGGTGTTTTTTCATAGGTTTAATGGTTTTTTTGAAAATGATTTTATTTTGTCCCTCTTTGCGCCTTGGCGTCTTTGCGGGATAACTGCTTTTTGTCTCCCGCAAAGACGCAAAGACGCAAAGAAAAACAGCAGGCATAATCATTTTAACGATAAATATTAATCAGTTAACCTAACTCAGAAAGTTGAGATATTAATAAATAGTGTCGATAAACCATAAAGAGCACGAAAAACCCGCCGCAAGAAAGCTTTCCTGGTGTGCGCGCTTCGTGCTCTTTTGTGGTTTGATTGTCAGAGCATAAAAATTAGTTTCGGGCCGCCCGGAGCAGTCTGGTCTCGATAGTTATTGTCAAGAGAGACCTTTAACAAATTCTTCCAACCTTTTAATACCTTTAACTATATTATCCATGGATGTGGCATACGAAAGACGCATATAACCCGGTGCGCCAAAGGCCTCGCCGGGGACCGCGGCAATTTTGGCTTCATCAAGCAGGACTTCACACAGGGTTAAAGAGGAATCAATCTTTTTCCCGTTACAGCTTTTTCCGATAAGCCCTCCAACGTCAGGGAAGGCGTAGAAAGCGCCCTGCGGATTAAAACAGGAGATCCCGGGAATATCATTCAACGCTTTAACTATAAAAGCCCGGCGGGCGGCAAAATCGGTCAGCACATTGACAACATAGTCCTGCGGGCCGTTGTAGGCTTCAATTGCCGCCATCTGCGAGATCGAAGTCGGGTTTGAAGTACTCTGGCTTTGAATCTTGGTCATCGCCGCGATCAAAGGCGCGGGACCGGCCGTAAAACCGATGCGCCAGCCGGTCATGGAATAGGATTTCGAAACCCCGTTAAGAATTATGCAGTGTTTTTTGATTTCCGGGCTGAACTCCGCCGGCGAACGCTGAACAAAACCGTCATAAATGATATGTTCGTAAATTTCGTCACTGATCAGCAGGATATTATTCTTGACGACAACCTCTGCCAGAGCCTGAAGTTCGGCTTCGCTGTAAGCGGCCCCGGTCGGGTTGGAAGGGGAATTTATGACAACCGCCCGGGTTTTCGGAGTGATCGCCGCCTGCAGTCTTTCCGGCGTAAGCTTGAAGCCGTCAGCCTGACTGGTTTCAAGTACGACCGGAACCCCGCCGGCAAGCGAAACCATCGGCGGATATGAAACCCAGTAGGGGGCCGGGATGATAACTTCATCACCCGGATCGAGCAGGGCCTGAGCCAGGTTGTAAAAAGAGTGCTTACCGCCGCAGGAGACGACAATCTCATTTTCAGCATAGTCGAGATTATTCTCTCTTTTGAGCTTGGCGGCAATCGCCTGCCTAAGTTGGGGAATGCCCGGTACGGCAGTGTAATTGGTAAAACCATCTTCAATTGCCTTGATTCCGGCGGCCTTGATGTTCTCCGGGGTATCAAAATCCGGCTCGCCGGCGCCAAAGTTGACAACATCAACTCCCTGCGACTGCAGGAGCTTGGCTTTGGCGGTAATCGCCAGAGTCGGGGAGGGCTTGATTGCTTGCACGCGGGATGAAAGAGTCAGCATTTTCTTCTCCAATTAATAAGAATTTCAACGATTATGCTTCACAAATCTACTTCTGCAGTTTAATTATCACAGCTTAATTCAGACTGCAATATTAAAAATTCCCTGGTAACTATTCAGCCAAATTTTACCTCCCGCCTTCTGGAGGGGGCGGGGGTGGTTTTTCGTAAGCGGTTGCGGAAACGATTTCGTTGTTTTTCGGAAGCGAGCGGGAGCCCATTAGCATTGCAACTGTTTGAGCGTAAGCGAGCTTAAAGGAAAAACAGAAAGCTTAACGCCTGGCGGAGAAAATCCGCGCCCGACCCCGGATTCGGCTGAATAGTTACATTAATTGTTATTAACTGTTATTAACTATTATTAACTCATTCTATTAATTCAGAGTGAATACTCAATCCGTTCACGCACGATCTCCGGCGTAACCGAACCGTAAGCGCTGAACTGCATGGTAAATGTCGCCCGGCCCTGACTTAAAGACCGAATCTCGGTCGCGTAACCGAACATCTCCGCCAGCGGCACAAAAGCATGGATTGACTGCATTTCCGCCTGCCGGCTCTCAACCCCCTGAATTCGACCACGGCGGCTGTTAATATCACTCATAATCTCGCCGATATAGTCATTGGGAACCACGACTTCAACGTCCATAATCGGTTCCAGCAAAGTCGGTTCCGCCTGCCGGACTCCGCTATTCAAGGCTTTAATGGTAGCCAGCTTAAATGCCGCCGCATCCGACTCTTCGTCACGCCAGTCAATAAACGTCAACTGCGTCCTGACTCCGGTCATCGGATAACCGGCTATGGGCCCGGCCAGCAGCGCTTCCGCAACCCCCAGAGCGATTGCCGCGACGAATTCTTCCGGCGCTGCCACCCCGGCGAGCCGGTTTTCAAACACAAAACCCTGATCTCCGGTAATCGGAGTCAGTGTTAACCCAACCTTTGCATATTTAGGGCGACTGCAATCCTGATGGATGAACTCCCCCTGACAATCTATGGTAGTGGTGATAGTTTCGCGGTAGGCAACTTGCGGCTTGCCGACGTTGGCTTTGACCTTAAACTCACGGGCAAGACGATCAACAATGATTTCCAGATGGAGTTCACCCATTCCGGAGATTACAGTCTGACCGCTCTCAGCATCATTTTTAACTTGAAAGGTAGGATCTTCGGCTGCCAATCGAGCCAGAGCTTCCTGTAAACGCTCCTGCTCACTCTGACTTAAAGGTTCGATGGCTATTCCAATCACCGGCTCCGGCACTTCCAGGGTTTCCAGCAGCACCGCTTCCTCTTTGAGGCATAAGGTATCACCGGTAGTCGAGGCTTTCAGGCCAACTGCAGCGACAATATCTCCGGCATAAATCTCCCGGACCTCTTCGCGTTTATTCGCGTGCATCTTCAAAAGCCGCCCGACTCTTTCATAACGTTTGCGACTGCTGTTATAAAGCCGCATTCCCGATTTAACCGCACCGGAATATAAACGTAAGAAAGCGAGCTGCCCGACATGCGGGTCACTCGAGATTTTGAATACCAAAGCCGTCGGCTGCGTGTCGTCATCCACTTTAACTGTCGTCGGCTCTCCGCTCTCAACCGCAATCGCAACCGTTTCCCGCGTCTCCAGCGGAGAAGGCAGGTAGTTGATGATGCCGTCAAGCAGAGGCTGTACTCCAGTATTCTTAAATGCAGAACCACACAAAACCGGAGTTGCGGACGCGGCGATAGTCAGCCGGCGGACAACCTCGTGGATCTGCGCCGCACTAATCTCATCACTTTCGAGATAGCTGAGCGCAAAACCGTCATCGAGATCGGCCAGGTCCTCAACCAGTTTTAAACGATACTCTGCTACCCGATTTTTCAATTCATCGGGTACAGCGCGCACTTCGTATTCAGCTCCCAAAGAACTTTGATCAAAATAGACAGCTTTTTCAGCTATCAAATCAACCACTCCGGCGAAATCACTTTCACTGCCGAGCGGTATCTGCAAGACTAAGGGCCGGGCCCCGAGTCGCTCCCGCATCATGGCAACGACCCGATCAAAGTCGGCACCAATGCGATCCATCTTGTTGACAAAGGCGAGGCGCGGTATCTGATACTTGACCGCCTGGCGCCATACGGTTTCCGACTGGGGCTCAACCCCGCCAACCGCGCAAAAAACGGCGATGACGCCGTCTAAGACCCGAAGCGAGCGTTCAACCTCAATCGTGAAGTCCACATGCCCGGGGGTATCAATTATATTTATCCGGTGATCACGCCAGATACAGGTGGTGGCCGCCGAAGTTATGGTTATACCGCGTTCCTGCTCCTGTTCCATCCAGTCCATCGTCGCGGTGCCGTCGTGTACTTCACCCAGGCGATGGGATATACCGGTATAATAGAGAATTCTCTCTGTGGTCGTCGTCTTGCCGGCATCAATATGCGCCATAACCCCGATATTGCGGTACTTCTCTATAGGGTATGCGCGCAAACTTTCAGCCTGTATAAACTACCAGCGGTAGTGGGCAAAGGCCTTATTGGCCTCGGCCATTTTATGCGTATCTTCACGCTTTTTGATAGCGTTACCCCGCTTATTGGCGGCATCCAGAAGTTCGGCCGCCAGTTTCTGGGCCATACTCTTCTCGCCCCGCGCCCGGGTATAATTGATCAACCAGCGAATTGCCAGCGCCATTTTCCGATCCGGCTGAACCTCAATCGGAACCTGATAGGTCGCTCCGCCGACCCGGCGGGATTTAACCTCGACCAGAGGTTTCACATTTTCAAGGGCGGTCTTGAATACGGCCAGAGGCTCTTCGTCAACCCGTTCACCAATAAGATCCATAGCCTTGTAAAAAACGTTCAGAGCCACACTTTTCTTACCGGCAAGCATTAAGCCGTTGACAAATTTCGCTACCTGACGATCCCCGTAACGCGGATCCGGATCGATTTCACGTTTTACTATATCTCTTTTTCTGGCCATCCCAACCCTCAAAAATCCAGTTCAATTACAAACCCGGCCCCGACCTTAATAAAACATACCGGGGCAAGATGATTTAAGACAATAATTACTTCGGACGTTTAACCCCGTATTTGGAGCGTCCTTTACGCCGATCCTGAACCCCGACGCTGTCAAGGGTTCCGCGAATCACATGGTAGCGGACGCCGGGTAAATCCTTCACCCGGCCGCCGCGAATCAGGACAACCGAGTGCTCCTGCAGGTTATGCCCGACCCCGGGAATATATGAAGTAACTTCAAATCCGTTAGTCAAACGCACCCTGGCAACCTTACGCAAAGCTGAGTTAGGTTTCTTGGGGGTGGTTGTATAGACCCTGACGCAGACTCCACGCTTCTGCGGGCTGTTTTTCAGCGCCGGAGCCGTGGTCTTCTTTTTGATCTGCTCTCTACCTTTACGAACCAACTGATTAATCGTCGGCATTACTTATCTCCGTTTAAACCAAACCTTTATTATTACTGACGCGGGAACAGATCCCGCAACCCAAAAGAAAGTTGCCGGCCCGCACCCAGGAGCACTTCCGATAGTCGCAAATAAGTACTCTTATCAGAACATTTCTTGTTTTTACAGTTGAAAAAAGCTGTCGAAAAAACAAGAAAATAACCTGTAAGGTACTAATGCGGGAACAAACCCGCAACCCAATTGGGCCTTTTCGGCCCGCAAATAAGTACTCTTATCAGAACATTTTCTGATTATTAAATCTTGTTTTTTGGAGCAGAAAATAACCTGTAAGGTACTAATTACTCGAAAAGAGCCCGCGCTTATAACAGTTACACAGCTACCTGTCAAGTGTTTTCTGTTCAGTCTTCGCCTTATCTTCCGCAATTACTTCCCGCATGGATTTAAGATTGGCCTGCGCCGTCTCATTACCACTCCAGAGCGCCAAAGCCTTATTATAGGCCGCGGTCGCACCGTTGATATCGCCGAGATAGCGCAAAGCCATACCCCGGTTGGTCAGACTGATCGAGAGAGCCCGTTCATAGCGCTCAAAGGGCTTGAGTTCGATTTTATCCTCCGCCACCCCTTCCCGGCTTTTGTGAAGGGCGGCAAGCTCTGCCGCAGTCGGCCGATGTTCATCCAGCCATTTCTGATAAGCGTTGATGCTGATATCAAAATACCCCTGAGCCTTGAGTATGGATTCACGATCCCGGGCCAGGTCCGCCCGGCTCCTGATAGCGTTTTCATTATCGCCTTTACCATAGACACCAATCCTTAAATAGACCGTACCGATAGCATTATTGACGATCGCATAGTAAAAATCGTCACTGAGATTCAGGCCCGGAATCTGCCGCAGCATCTTTTCCGCTTCTTTATAACGCTTAAGCGCCCGATCAAACTTCCCCCGCACCATCAGTTTTTCCGCGGCGGTATAAATATGCATCGGCGCTTTATAGGCGGCGTTCTGCCCCAGACTCTTATACTCCATATCACGCCAGAGGAAGAAGAGTGTCGCCACCGAAACCATAGCGATAACCAGCAGCACGATCTTCATCTTGCGATTCAAGTGCAGCAGTTCTTTAGTAAATATTGCCATAATTCGTTATACCTTAACTTTGAAACGAAAAATCCCGATCCGCACAGGGAGCGCTCTATACTCGCTGCCCCCGAACTTGTCAACTTAAATAAACCGCCTTACCCGCTATCAGGCTCAGGCCCCGGCTGTAACAGACGACTATAAAGCCCCCCGAAAGCACCGGTACTCATCAACACCACCAGTTCTTTGCGCCCGGCGCGCTCTTTCAGGGCAGCATAAATTCCATCGATCTCTTTATATGCCCGAGCCGGGCATTGATTATGCCGACCGATCGCCAAAGCCAGAGATTCGGTATCCAGGCGCTCGGCCGGATTCAGTTTGGCGGCGCCGTGAACCGGAGCCAGCAGGACCTCATCGGCGGCCGTAAAAGCGCCCGCCAATTCCTTCTGAAAAAGATTACGCCGACTAGTGGCGGTTCGCGGCTCAAACACCGCCAGCAGATAATACCCGGCAAAATGCTCCTTTAAAGCCTTAAGCGTCCGCCGCACCGCGGTCGGATGATGAGCAAAGTCACTAACATACAACGTTTCGCCGGCACGGCCGATAATCTCCTGGCGCCGTTTTACCCCTTTGAATGTGCCAAGCCCGTGATTTATCTCAGTTTCCTGAAAGCCCAGCGACTCCAGCATTACTGCCGTAGCCAGGGCATTTTCCGCGTTATGCCGGCCGACAGCATTAACCCTTAATTGCCAATTTTTACCCGCGGGCGTCCGTACGGTAAAGCGGCCGCCGACTTCCTCAGGGCTGTAATCAATCAAACGATAATCAGCCGTTTCCGCCCAACCGTAAGTCAATACCCGACCGGGGGCTTCCGTAAGTATCTGCCGCAGGACCGCACAGTCGGCCGCGGCCACCAACAGGCCGTTTTCGGGCATTTTTTTTATAAGCCGGCGAAATTCAGCAACAATCTCGTCGATCCCGGAAAACAGATCAACATGATCCATCTCGATTCCGGTTACAATCAACTGCGTCGGCCGATAGTGATGAAACTTGGCGTGCCGGTCAAAATACGAGCTGTTATATTCATCACCTTCAAGCACAAAACCGCCGCCGGAATCGAGATGATAATTGGCCGAGAAGTTTAAAAGCTCCCCGCCGATCATAAAAGAAGGCCGCGCCCCGCAACTCCGCAGACCCCAGGCCAGCATGGCCGCCGTAGTCGTCTTGCCGTGGGTGCCGGCGACCACCAGACGCGACGCCTTGACCTTTAGAAATTCTTCCCACAGAGTTTCCGGCAGAGAGCGGCACTCAAGGCTAAGTTCTGCGGCCCTTACCGCCTCAACATTACTCCGGGCCGCGACATTACCGACAACTACCAGATCCAGATCCGCCCCAATCCGCGCCGCCGCATAGCCGTTTTGCACCTTAATCCCGCGCGCCCGCAAAAGCTCACTCATCGGCGGGTAGGCCGCGGCATCGGATCCGGAGACCGCCCAGCCTGTATCCTGCAGCATACTCGCCAAAGCCGCCATTGCCGTCCCGCAGATCCCGATCAAATGTACTTTTTTCATATTTTTTCCGCGCAAAAGACCATTGTAATTATTCAAGACATAGTTTATAGCACAAGAAACCTGCTTTACAGCACATCAACAACTGAGCCTTCAATTACTGTTCACGGGAGAAATTGTGACCGAAAAAAAGGAAGTAACCCCGGAATTACCCGGCGACCCGGAAGCCAATGCCCGCTATCAGCACCTGAACCAGCTTAATCCTCAATGGTGGCAGATCGCCCGGAATTTAGCAGAAGATACCCGGACAATAATCACCATCGACGGGATTGTGAAAAGCGCTGAAAACACCCTCGAAATCCCCTGGTTTAATCGCATTGTCAGCATCCACCCTCCGACCAGAATCATGACCTATCTCGGGGACCGACAACCGCGACTGCACTACCAGGAAGGCCTGGTAATCCTCGCCCTGCTCAACTACCTGGCGCGACAGAAAAAATTGCCCCGAGATACCGGGCTTGTCAATGAAAATCATCTCACCGGCGGCACCACCTTTTTTCGGGGCCCCCACCTTATGGCATCGGTAATTATCGCCCAAAAATTCGGTGATAAAGGTACGGAATTTATAAAAAAAGCTCAAACCTGGGGCGGCCGCCCAGCCCCTTACGGCGAATTCGGCATCAAATTTGAGATCTTCCCCGGCCTGAGCTGGATTATCGCGCTCTGGGAGGGTGACAACGAATTTCCGGCCCGGGCGCAATACCTTTTTGACCGTAAACTTGAGCAAATGTTTCAGCTCGATATCGTCTGGGCCATCGGCAACCTGATCGCTGCAAAGTTCAGTTAAAACCAACCGCGCCCCGCAGATCATTTCCGCCGGCCGCAAAAGTCCTTTTGGGCATAACCCTTCCTTTTTCATTCTCAAAGGTAACTATTCAGCCGAATCCGGGGCCGGGCGCGGTTTTTCTCCGCTAGGCGTTAAGATTTCTGTTTTTCCTTTAAGCTCGCTGCGCCCGCCTTGCAAAACTCGCTTACGCTCAAACAGTTGCAATGCTAATGGGCTCCCGCTCGCTTCCGAAAAACAACGAAATCGTTTCCGCAACCGCTCCGAAAATCACCTCCGCCCCCTCCAGAAGGTGGGGGGTAAAATTTGGCTGAATAGTTACAAAGTATCATTCGAAACTCAGCTTGTTTTACAGAAATCTTTGATAGTCAGGGTTAAGTCGATATTGAGCACATTTTTGTGCTCGGGATCAGTTGCGAGCCGGAGCGGCAGTGTGATTGTGTAGGGGGTGTCAATGCGGGCTTTGCCCACTTGGGTGATTTCCGGGATGAACCTATCGCCGCTGGCAGCTGCCGCCGGTTGCGATGAATTGCTCTGCTCCCGGGATGGAGTACCGGGAAAAGCAAACGGTGGTGTCTTGGCCGCCGCCGCAGTTCCTGTATCATAAGCTGCGGTTTCCGGTTTTGCCGGTGCTCCCGGGATGTTACCGGGTCTGCTCGCGTTTGCGGTTACGCCGGCTGTCTGAGCGGCCGTTATTTTCGGTTCAGTCTGAATTCTCGGGGAGCGCTCAATCGTTGGTTGCGGCGGGGCGGCCGCCTGGATCTCAGGTTTGCCGGTCGCGCTCTGTTCGGTCCGTTTACTTTTATTTTTCAAGTCCTGAAGAACCTGTTTACAGCAGGCCGTCAAGGTTTGCAAAACTCCATCACCGGTTACCGCTGATGCGGAAAAATGTAAGCGTTGAGGTTGGTTGAAGAGCCGGTCAAGTTCTTCAACCGACATGACATCATCAAGATCACGTTTGTTGTATTGAATGATTAACGGGATCTGGCTGATATCACGATTGTAATACTTTAAGTTTTCAATAAGATTGTTGAAACTTTCAAGATTTTCCTGGGCCATTGCGGTTTGGGAATCGGCCACGAAAATAACCCCGTCAACTCCGGTCAGAACGGCTTTTCGGGTGGAGTTATAATAGACCTGCCCGGGAACTGTGTAGATCTGGAATCGGGTCTTGAAACCGCCGACATTCTCAAGCTCAATCGGGAGAAAATCAAAAAACAGAGTCCGGTCGGCATCGGTTGCCAGAGATACGAGCTCGCCTCTCTGGCGCGGGTTCAATTTCTGATGAATATATTGGACATTGGTGGTTTTCCCGCAAAGCGCCGGTCCGTAATAAACAATTTTGGCGCTGATCTCTCTTTTTTTGTAATTAAAAATTGCCATGGTTATCCTGTGGGTTGGTACGAAACCTTACTCTGTTGCTCGTTAGAGTAGTCTTGGCGCTGGATAATATCTAATGCGGGAACAATCCCCGCAACCAAATCGAGCCTTTTCGGCCCGCACCCAGGGGCACTTCCGATGGTCGCAAATAAGTACTCTTATCAGAACATTTTCTGATTATTAAATCTTGTTTTTTTGGTGCAGAAAATAACCTGTTAAGGTACAAAAAAATATATTTTTTAACTCAGTGAACCGCATTTTCCAGATTTTTGATCTCATTTGCGAGTTCCCGGTTTTCCGGGTCGAGGGAAAGGGCCTCGCGAAAAGCCTCAAGAGCCTGGGGAATGTGTCCCATTTCTTTAAGAATCAAGCCGAGCTGCATTTTGAAAGTCAGGAAATCCTGCAGGGTCAAGCCTTTTTCAAGTAGCCCCTGCTGTACCTGTGAAAGGGCGGTGGAGAGAGAGCCCTGTTCCATGAAAATACGGCTTCTCAGCAACAAGGTCGGCAGTCTGAAATCATTTGATTTCAGAGATTCTTCACTCTCCTGCAGGGCTTGCTCGGGCATTTTCAGTTCATTGTAGGCTACTGCCAGATTGTAATGAAACTTGTCGCTGTCGGAATCGTTGCTGTCATCCTGATAGGTGGATTTCAAGGTCTGGAAAATCTCTTCAACACCATAAACCTGTCCATCTTCCGGGGCGTTCAAGGTGTCGCTGTCAAGATTCAAGTCTTCGTCAATATCATCAATATTATTAATTTCAGTGCCCAATTCGGCATTCAGGTCAAAAAAACTGTCGCTGCCGGCGAAGTCCTCTGCATCCGTTCCAGGTTGGGCGCCGATCTCCGGCTTGGTGATAATGATATCGGAATATATGCTTTTGGCGTTTTCCTGATGTTCGGGAAAAATCTCCTTGAGTATCAGTTGGTAGGGTTCTTTATCAGGAGCTATCTCCAGGATGGTTTCCAGAACTTTCAGGGCTTTTTCGTTTAAATTGTTTGCATGATAGAAATCAAAAGCCTTATGCAGATGGATAGTGGCGTCAGCGTAAAATTTCTTCTGCTGATAGATGTGGCCGAGTTCAAGGTTGGCTTCAAGGTGGTTCGGATCTTCATTTAGGATTTTTTTATAGGTGGCGATGGCCAGTGGGGTAAAGTCATTCTCTACATAGAGACGGGCACTTTTGCAATACTCTTCCAGTGCATTTTCACGTTCGCCGCGGGTTAGATAACTGTCCGCAAGTTTGAGGCGCAATCGGAAATTGTGCGGGTTTTGCTTGATTTGCGCCTTGATCGCCTCGATAACCTCATCGGAGATAGCGACGATTGCTGAATCTTTCCGGCGTGTAAAAGCACTTTTTAATTTGGAGAAGAAACCGTGTTTTTTAGCCAATTTAGAACGACACTTTTATTCAGTTTGCATTAAGAGTTTATTCACTTTCAAGAAAATTTTAGTGCCTTACAGGTTATTTTCTTGTTTTAAAACAAGAAAATGTTCTGATAAGAGCACTTATTTGCGGGCCGCAAGGCCCTGTTTGGGTTGCGGGGATTGTTCCCGCATTAGTACCTTACAGGTTATTTTCTTGTTTTTTTCGACAGCTTTTTTCAGCTGTAAAAACAAGAAAATGTTCTGATAAGAGTACTTATTTGCGACCAGCGGATTGCCCCTGGGTGCGGGCCGCAAGGCTCTGTTTGGGTTGCGGAATTTGTTCCCGCATTAGAACCCTATTTTGCTACTACAAAAATCTAATTATTTGAGGGACTTAATATAATTTTTGACTTTTGTCAATTGTTTTGCTAAGGCAGATAGCAAAATTCATTTACTCTAAGGAACCCGCGCTTTTACTTTTTGCGTACTGAGTTTATGTTGTTAAAACCGCAAGCTCTTAAACAAGGTGACTGTCTTGGGATTTTCGCCCCGGCCAGCCCGGTGCGCCGGGAATTTGTGGATAAAGGCCATGACTATCTTCGGCGCTCAGGGTATAGTTATCGTGATGCCGGCGCGCTTTTTGCGCGCGACTACCATATCGCCGGGGACCTGAATTCGCGCCTTAACGATTTTGTCAAACTCCTTACCGACCCCGATGTCAAGGGGCTGATTGCGGCCCGGGGCGGTTATGGCTCCATGACTTTACTGCCGCATCTTGACTATGCGTTGATTAGCGGTTACCCTAAGATTATTATGGGGTTCAGTGACATCACTGCCCTGCAGCTGGCACTTTGGCGCAAGCTTAAATTAATAACTTTTTCCGGCCCTATGCTTGCGTCCGAGATGGCCCGGGCCGGGTTCGTAAACAGCTCTCTGCTCTGGGCGCTTCTGAGCGGAGCGGATATAGAAGTAATTAACGGCTTGTTCTCTGCCGCTTTCGAATCTCAGGATATTGAATTTCTCCGGCCCGGTTCTTTTTCCGGCCGTTTGCTGGGCGGTACTCTGACAATTATTGCGGCCCTGGCCGGCAGCGCTTATCTGCCGGATTTCAGTCGGAAAATCATCATTCTCGAGGATCGTGGTGAACCCCTTTACCGGATCGACAGGTCCTTATCTCAACTGCGTTTAAGTGGTGTTTTTAATAATCCCGCGGCCGTCGTCTGCGGTGATTTCAGCTTGCCGGATAATCGTGATGAAAGTTTACGGCTCAAAACATTTCTGCGTGAGTTTTTTGCCGATGATGATTTCCCTGTATTACTGAATTTCCCTTACGGACATATCCCGCAGAGTTTTATCTTTCCGCAGGGGGGTCGGATGCAATTTGAATGCCGGGAGCGAAAAATTTCCCTGCTGGAGGCGCCGGTTACGGCCCGTTGATTTTGCCGCGGCCGAATTTCAAGTTTTAGCTGGTTGCTAATCTTGTTGCTAATGATGAACTGCCGATGGTGATTACAACTCAACTTTCTGAGTTAGGTCAACTGATTGATATTTATTGTTAAAAATATTATGCCTGCGGTTTCTCCCGGTGTCTTTGCGTCTTGGCGGGAGACAAAAAAGCAGTTATCCCGCAAAGACGTCTATGCCCTTCAGGGTGCCGGGGCGGAAAGAAGATAAGAAAAAATCATTTGCAAGAAAAAATCATTTGCAAGAAAATATCATAAAGCCTGTAAAAACAAGCAATTATAATAAATCGGAAAGTTGAGTTAAGATACATGGCAGTTGATTATGATGTGGCTTGCCGGGAGAATGATTTAGGGGCCCTGTTGTCCGCGTCCTTTCTGCAGCGGGAAGGGTGTCGGATCTTGTTGCTGCCGGCGTTGTCTGAAAGTTTGCCGGAGCCTGATTTTCTGGTGCCGGTGGTTCGGGGCTATCCGGCCCGGCTGTTGGCGGATTTTATCGATCTGGAATTGCCGGCAGAGCCTTTTTTTTCCTGGCAATCCGGTACGGAAGTTAAATTTTGGTCAAGTTCGGCAGCGGTGTCCGGCGCGGTTTCTGAAATTGAAACATCAACTCTCAACTCGGAAATGTGGCGGCAGCTGGAAGAATTGTGGCAGTTGATTGATAACTGCATGGCGCGGAATCTGAATATGCCGGCGAGCTCAATCAGCGGTTTCTGGCAGATGTTCAAGCTGCTGCTGCGGAGTGAATTGCTGCGCGAGAGCCGCCGCCATACTTTGGCGAGTTGGCTTAACGCTGCCGGTATCGCTCCGGCGGAGCAGTATCGATGGCAATCGCTGGTACCATTGCTTTCACTTTATCGTTTTAATAGCTTGCCGCTTTTAGCCTTTGCCTATGGCGTGAAAACCCTGCTCCAGCCCGCGGCCCTGGTCAATATCGCGGCGCTTAAACATAAGTTGTTGACCAGATTGATTGCCGAAGGGGCGGAATTGACGACTGCGGCGGCGGGGCCGGTTTTTGACGGCAAATGGTATATCGGCATCGGTAATGACAATATGGTTTCCCGTCGTTCAACGGTTTATCTGGCGGATGCAAACCCAGATTGTCTGCGCCGGGAAGTGCCGGTTGCTGACCAGCGTTATGATTTCAAACGTCAGCTCAGGCTGGAAGATCCGGGTTTTTTGCATCGGCAGGTCGAATATCACAAGCCGCTTGCGCCTTCTGAGAGGACGGCCTTGTATCATCTTGAATGCGGAGAGTCCGCCGACTTGACCGGTTCCCGGTTTTTTGCTCCGGCTGCGCTTTCCGGTAAGGGAGATGGCCAGAGTCCGCCGCTGATGTGCCATAGTTGGCAGGCGGTTACCGCCGATGCCGTTGTTGCTGCTGGTGACTGCTGGGGTTGGCAGCCGCGGCTGCCGGCAATGATGGGGGGTGGCTTCCTTCCTTTAACCGGAAGTTTTTGTCGTTTTTATCGGGTCGGCTGGCATAATTTGCCGGGTTTCGGGCTGGGTGGTCTGGTCTGCAGTGCCCGCCAGGCGGCCTCTTTAATACTGGCGGATGAAATTATGTAGTTTAAGTGTAATTATTCAGCCAAATTTTACTCCCCGCCTTCTGGAGGGGGCGGGGGTGGTTTTTCGTAAGCGGTTGCGGAAACGATTTCGTTGTTTTTCGGAAGCGAGCGGGAGCCCATTAGTACCTTACAGGTTATTTTCGGTTTGAAAAAACAAGAAAATGTTCTGATAAGAGTACTTATTTGCGGGCTGCAAGGCTCCGTTTGGGTTGCGGGATCGGTTCCCGCATTAGCATTGCAACTGTTTGAGCGTAAGCGAGTTTTGCAAGGCGGGCGCAGCGCGCGTAAGGAAAAACAGAAATCTTAACGCCTAGCGGAGAAAAACCGCGCCCGACCCCGGATTCGGCTGAATAGTTACAAAAGGATTTTGAATGAAATCGACTGATAAAAAATGTTTGTTTGCCGGCATCAGTTTACAGATTTTATTGCTGTTGTTCGGTGGTGCGGTTTACGCGACACCGGCACCGGAGAGCGCGGAACTGCTGCAGAATTGTCACCGGGAGATTGTTGCCGCCGTCCAAAAAAATCTGGCCGGGGTTGAAGATTTACAGGTTGAGGGTTTTGCTGATATTGACGCGTGGCTGTCGGGCATCGATGCTGATTCTCAGGTTTTAATTCTTAAATTGGGTTGCTGGAACCGGCATAACGGTGTGCTTCCGGTGCAGCTGCTTTTGTCCAGGAGTAACGGTCGCGAAGCGCGGCGCTGGTTTAAACTGCGGCTGCGGGGCCGGGAGCGGGTTCTGCTGGCCCGGCGGGATTTGCGCCGGGGCGAGCCGGTTCGCAGTGCGGATTTTGTCAGCCGCCTGGTTGATTGTCAAAGCCTGAAACGGGAAATCGTAAATTTTATTCCGGAAAAGATGGTTTACCAGTTAACCCGCAATCTCAAAGCGGGAGAGCCGCTGCCGGCTAAGCGCCTGCAGCCGTTTCGTATGGTTCGGCGGGGTGAGTTGGTTCATGTGGTTCTGGATCAGGGGGGGATTAAGGTCTCGACCCGGGGGCAGGCTATGGGCAACGGCGCCCTGCAGGATATTATTACAGTAAAAAATCCGACGTCGAAAAAATATTATCAGGCCCGGGTGGTGGGGCCGGGAGAAGTTATTGTTACTTATTGAAGGTTAACAAGGTGGTTGTAATGAAAAAGTATAATAGCTGTTGCGTTATTGGCGGAATACTGTTGTTTGTCCTGCTGGCTCTGGCCGGTTGCGGGCATGACACGGCCGGTTCCCAGGCGGCCGTGCCGGTTTTAAGACCCACGGCCCCGGTTCCCGCTGATGATATGCCGAAACCGGCGCCGCGCTACCGCAATGGTTCTCTGGTTAATCTGGATAGCGGCGATCATGGTGATTTTGTGCAGGTATTCAGTTCCCGGCGCGCCCGTTATGTCAATGATATTGTTTATGTCCTGGTTTCCGAACAGTTTAAGGGCACCGGGTCGGCATCGACTTCCAGTGACGGTAAAAACAGTTCCAAATATTCGGTTCCGACCCTGTTTTCTTTGAAACAGTATCTCGGCGATTTGGGCGATATGGATGACTGGCTCGAGGTTGAGCGCAGTAATAAAACCGCGGGCAGCGGCGCCACAAGCCGCAGTAATACTTTGACGGCCAAGATTGCGGCCCGGGTAACCGAAATTCTGCCGAATGGCGATTTTCGCATTATCGGGACCCATTTTACCAAAGTAAATAATGAAGATCATTATGTGACGATTTCGGGGATTATTCGGCCCAGCGATATTTCCGCCAACAACTATATCCTTTCGTCGGCGATTGCCGACGCCCGGATTGAGTATAGCGGTGACGGGACCATCGGCACCAAGCAGCGGGTCGGTTGGGGCACGAAAATTTTAGATTTGGTCTGGCCGTTTTGAGAACTTTCGAAGTCGGATTAGAGGGTTTGCAGATTATGAGAAATTTTTGCGGGCAGTGGATTGCTTTCTTTTTTGTCGGGTTGCTGTTGGTGCAGCCGGCATCGGCAGCCAGAGTAAAAGATATTGCTCATATCAAAGGGGTCAGGAGCAATCAGCTGGTCGGTTATGGCCTTGTCGTCGGTCTGGACGGTACCGGAGATGATACAAAAAAAGGTAAATTTGCCAGTGAGGCGATGGCCAATATGCTGGATAAGTTCGGAATTTCAGTAAGCGCCGCCAGTATCGATCTTGATAACGCGGCGGCGGTGATGCTGACCGCGGAGCTGCCGCCGTTCGCAAGCAACGGTTCCCGGATTGATGTGCTGGTTTCATCGATTGGCGATGCCAAAAGCCTGCAGGGCGGGACTTTGATGCTGACCCCGCTTCGGGGTCCCGACGGCCGGGTTTACGCAATGGCGCAGGGACCGCTGTCGGTGGGCGGTTTCAGCCTCGGCGGCGGCGGGGGCAAGGCGGCCAAAAACCATCCGACGGTCGGCCGGATCGCGAATGGGGCGATCGTTGAGCGGGAGCCGCCGTCAACCATGTTTACTGATGGAAAAATTATTTTAACCCTGAATCAACCGGATTTTATGACGGTTTCACGGTTGGCCAAGGCGGTTAATAAGGTGTTTCAGCATAACATAGCGACGCCGCTTGATGCCGGAACCGTTGCCGTTATACCGCCCGGCAATGATCGCGGGGTTCTGATTCCGTTTCTCGCCGTAGTTGAAAACCTGCAGGTGGCGCCGGATGTCCGGGCCCGGGTCGTGATAGACGAACGGACCGGCACCGTGGTTGTCGGCCGGAATGTAATGCTTGATGATGTGGCTGTGGCCCACGGTAATCTCAGTATTCAGATCTCGGCGATGCCGCTGGTTTCCCAGCCGCCGGCTTTTTCGGAGGGTAAGACTGTCGCCACGGTCGGTAAGCAGATTACGGCCAGTGAAGAATCGGGCAAACTGATTGTGGTGCCGCACGGGGTCAGTATTGATGATCTGGTAAAAGCCCTGAATGCGATCGGGGTGTCGCCGCGTGATTTAATCGCGATTTTTCAGGCAATCAAAGCCTCCGGCGCCCTGCATGCCGAGCTCGAAGTAATTTGATTTTGTAGAATTTTTGTTTTTTTATCTTCTGGTACAAGCATTGCAGTATAGCTTGTCAGGAGAGTTTTCAGGAGGAAGAAAATGCCTAGTGGGATTCTCCCGAGTGTCGGATTGGCGGCGGCTCAGGTTGCGGCCGGGGATGCGCGGCGGCAAAAGTTGCAGGCTGAAATCGGGCTCGCGGAAGCTGACGGCAGCCGGGCTGAGCCGGCGGCAAAATTGCAGAAAGCCTGCGCCGGGTTTGAAGCGATTTTCATCAACACGCTTCTGCAGGAAATGCGTAAAACCGTGCCGGATGACGGATTTCTGCCGACCAGTAATGCCGCCCGTACCTGGCAACAGCTCTTTGACAACCAGTTAGCCGAAACCCTGGCCTCGCGACAGGAGATAGGGGTCGCAAAAATGCTTTATCAGCAGCTGCAGCAGGGGGTGCACGAAAAAAAATGAAAAACCCCTAAAGTTTTATCTCATCCGGCCGATATATATCTACGAATGCATTTACGTTCTGAATTTGAGGTGTAGATATGAGTATCGGTAATGTTGGTTCCGCACTTTACAGTGAGGCGCTGAAAGCGCTTGATGGAGCCCGGAAATCCGGAGTGGTAAAGAAAAGAGATGTTGCGGGCGCTGCAGGAGACAGCTCCGGCGCGAGTGATAAGGTGACAATCTCTTCGCAGGGAAACAGTCTTGGTCGTCTGGCGGAACTTGCCAAGGGCGCTCCGGAGATTCGGAGTGAGAAAGTCGCTGAGCTTAAAAGCGCGTTGGAAGATGGTTCACTCAAGGTTGACAGTCGTGAACTTGCCGCCAAAATGTTTAAGGAGATGAGTCTCGAATCCTGGTTTTAGGGTCGGCGCCGGTGGTTTGCCGGGCCCTGAAGAATAAAAAAATACAGATTGAATTTTACAAGGCTCGGGATTGTCGAAAAGTTCCGGGCCTTGTTGCGTGATGGGGCTGACTGGTTAAAGGATAAAACTTGTTGAAATGCTGGACTATGGTTTTTGTTGAAGGATGACGGTTATGCTGCAGCACTATGATGAACTGGCAAGATTGCTCGAAAAAGAGGAGCAGGTTTTAGAGCAGGTGGCGGCTTTTTATAAAGAGCTGGCGGAGAGCCTGGAAACCGGTCAGTTGCCGGAGTTGGCGGAGCTTTTTGCCGGCGGCGCCCGGGCCCGCGATGAACTGCAGAAAATTACCAGCGCCAAAAAGGCATTGCTGGAGGAAATAAAGGTTGAAACCCTGCGTCAGCTCTTAGGCGCGAAATATCCGGCTAAAGTCCGGCGTCTGGTGAGTTTGAAAGGCGCGGCGATAGCGGCTCTGCGGCGGCAGATTGCCGCCAGCAGTACGGTCATTACTCAATCCTTAGAGGTTCTGCAGGTGGTCAACCAGAGATTTTGTGATTTTTTCCAGCAGCTGCTGCCGGCGACAATCTGCTATCGCGGTCAAGGAGCGATGGCCGATCCCGGCAATCGTTACAGCGGCGTGACCCTGAACAGTACGGTTTGACCCGCGGGTGGCGGGAGATTGGATTTTTTTCAAGGATTTTTTGTAACTATTCAGCCAAAATTTACCCCCCGCCTTCTGGAGGGGGCGGGGGGGGGTTCATAAGCGGTTGCGGAAACGATTTCGTTGTTTTTCGGAAGCGAGCGGGAGCCCATTAGCATTGCAACTGTTTGAGCGTAAGCGAGTTTTGCGAGGCGGGCGCAGCGAGCGTAAGGAAAAACAGAAATCTTAACGCCTGGCGGAGAAAAA